>NZ_DJOA01000018.1:0-677 GCF_002437085.1 Candidatus Avelusimicrobium stercoris
TACGCCGGGGGATAGTTATTTTTACTGAAACGGCGGTACAAATCTAATATGCCTACTCCGCCAAATAACAGATTCCGTGTTCACCGTTCCGCGTCCATAATCGTTTATCTCCATCATATTGGGTCCACAAGTTTTTGACTTCTCCGTTTCTTATAGCTATAAGTACTGTCCAATTGCTCATAGTTCGGTGTTGAGCATATTTTTGATGGAATAGGCTAGGGTTGTCGGGATTCAAAAATAATGTTATTGAAGGCCCTTGGCACGCAGCGTCCATACATAAATCGGCAGTGTTTCTGTACCAGTCAGCATGGGCTAACCACCCTACAACCAAAAGATTATCCTCGTTATCAATTGTTCCCTTTATAAAGTCTTTCGCTGAATATATGTTGGAACCAAACATATACCCATCTGGACAAGCACTCGCACTGGCCTTAGCACTTTGCTGACTTTTACTCGTAGTTGCAGTAGGTACGTTCTGCCTGATTATCATCGCTATAAAGCCCACTAAGACGACGGCTAAGATTACCAACAAGGCTGGCAAATCCGATGATGCGGGTTCTAAGGCCTTCCGGTTTTTTTTATTTTGTGTTGTGTCTAACGGCTGTTCCTTTTTATTGTCTTGCTCTGTGGTTATTTCAGACATATATTTCTCCTAATATGAAACTCCCCGAGCTCAC
>NZ_DJOA01000018.1:830-21125 GCF_002437085.1 Candidatus Avelusimicrobium stercoris
TGTGAGCAGTAGTTATAAAAATATTTTATTAATAATTGCTCAAAAGACTTTTCAAATATTTTTGGTATTTTTGTTCCTCGGCTCTTCTTCGCCGCTTTTCTTGTTGTTCTTCTTTCAAGCGCTGTCTTTCTCTGGCTTTTACTCTTGCTACATATTTTTTCTCACCCAAACTGTTTTTTCTAATATGCCAAAAAACAGGAACCCTTTCTAGTTCTTGCCCCTTACTATTTAAAATACTACATTTGCCTTTGTTACACTTAAAATTAATATAAGGCTCCGAATCATAAACAATATCCACCACTCCTGTTTTATCGTTTTCTGGACCTATCCAAATTTTCCAAGAGTTTTCTGGACATTTCTTTCGTGCAAAAGGATATATTAAAATATTTGCAAAATCTACTGGCAAAGAAAAAGGGAAGGGGATATAACCACTATGCTCTTCCGCGCCACAAACCGTATGCCAATGAATACGACAATAAGAATAGGAAGAATAGTCCAAAAATGGTTCTTCTCTATAAGTTCCATCGTCAAAAAATATTTTTTTGCTTGTAAAGGGAACCCTATATTCTAATGATACTTGGACATAAGTTCCGTCGCTGGAAACAGAGCAAGTCCCCCAATCATTAACCTTACAAGCAATATGTTCTTGTGCATATTTCACATTCGCTCTGAAATTTTCAAACTGTTCCTTGGTTAAGTGCGCCTTGGCATAAGAAAAAGTTTTATCTATATCTTTTATTAAATTGCCTTTAGCATTTATTTGTATTCTTATATCTAATCCCTCTTTGATATTGCACAGAGTATTATCTTTGACTGTGGCTATTTTTCTACTTTTGGGAGTTAGGTGTGCCCCACACGAACATAAACAAAAACAAACTAACAATGCTAACACCACTTTTAAATATTTCATTATTGATTCCTTTTTTTAATTTACAAGAAGTGAATAATCCACACTCCATAGAAGCCAGACTATGGAGTGTGGAAAAGATTCATTAATACCACCCGTTCGCACGGAGCATTGATTCTTTTGCTTGGGCTTCGGCCTCGGCCTTTCTCACACGATCTTCCCCAATGAGAGCGTAACAATTCAAATCCTGCCAAGCACGTAAACTCTGATCATATTTTTCTTTAAGAACCATATACTCTGACCCACGAACTAGAATGAAAAAGTCATTTAATTGATAACAAGCCTTTAATTTTCGTGCTTTTTCTTTCGCCCTAGCTTCTGCCCGAGCTTCTCTTGCGCGCTGGGCGGCTTCCGCTTTTTCTTCCCGTTCCCGTCTCAAACGTTCTAGTTCTGCTTGCCGCGCCTCTTTTTTTACTCGTTCAACATATCTTTTTTCCCCAGTATCATTTTTCTGAACAGAATATTTCACCGTAATTTCTTTTATTTTTTCCCCTTTCTCATCTACTAACGAGCACACTCTATGTTTACATATAAGTTTGATATAATGAGCTTTGTCATAGGTCATATCAATTAATTTCAACCTATCTTTTTGGGGTTCTACCCAAATTTTCCATTCCGAGTCTATACATTTCTTCCTTTCGCATCCATAGGCGCAAGTCCCAGGAAAGAGTGTGCGTCTGCAAAATGGCCATTCTGAAGAAGAAATATAAATATTTGCATAATATGTATCTTCTTCTTTAGAAATGAAACAATTTTCCAATTGATAGGGCTCCCCGAGTTCATCCAAGTCCGCGACTTGGCATTCTATGGCTTTTTGGTTGGCTTCAACAGCATTTCGCAAATTTTCAAATTGCAACTTGGTTAAACTTTTCTTAGCATAAGAAAAGGTTTGGTCTATATCATCAATTATATTGTTCTCAAGGCTTAATCGTAACTTAATATTCGCCCCACCCTGCCAAGCCGAATTTTCGTGTATCGTACCCAATCCTTCACTTGGGGGCTCAAACTGTATAGGTTTGTTACACGCCGTTATTCCTACGAAAAAAATTAAAATTAATAGAATTTTCCACGTTTTCATTTTCTATTCTCCATTTTTATTTTTCTTCACTCTGCATTTTTTGCTGTATCAAGGTAATACCATCCTTGCCAATTCTAATGACCTGAAAAAGTGGCAAAAAATATATTAAGACAATAAATACCAAAGCTCCTAGGAAATAAGGCAATTCCCCTTGGCAGCCACAAATGAATCCACATTTAGTCAAATGCGCTATTAACCAAATCAGCCACATAACGAATAGCACAATGCACACAATAGTGCTCTGTGTTTTCATACTATTATATTCTGCTACCACTTTATTGATAGTCTTTATTGCTATTGCCGTCTCTGTTGCAGAATTATATTTTGGGAACACTAACATAAAATCTATCTCGTGCCAACTTCCGTCCTCAACAAATTTGAGTTTTATATATTTAAAATACTTTACGCGGTCGTTCTGCACGCCAACAAAAATAAGTGGTACTCCATATAGGACAGAATATTCCTTTAACGGATTAACGGCGTACGGCCTGCCTCCAAAAACAAAAATGGCTATAATATCACCAAAAGTATTCCTTAATACCCAGCGCATTTCGTCCTTATCTATCAAGCCCGCAGAATACCCTTTATTTTTAAGTTCTTTTTCCAATTCCGCAAAGGCCTTTTTACGAGCTGCTTCACTCGCGTCAAACTCTGCTGCTTCGTTTTTGTTCATTTAATCACTCCTTTCTTTAAGATAGTGGCGTTTTTAGCCATAAAAAAAGCGACGTATTACCAAAGCCATTGCACTAACCGTGGTAACCGTCGCCCACCTCCCCCCGAATTAGGGAGGGAGGTGCGAAGCAAACGGCTATCTGTGGAGTGCAATGTGCCAGACGTTTTGTCCGGCTCAGCATAGGCTTCCCCTATGCTTCCAACAAATAACCTTTAAATTGTTTTAATGCTGTAAATTTAACTTATCTTATTTCTAATTACCTCTAAATTAAAACTAATACATTTATTTTATAAAACAAACCCCGTTCCCACAAGCCCTATTTTTAACACCATATAAAAGTACCCCCGGGCGCGTAGTCCCGGGGGTGTTATGTGTCAGCAAATTAGCCAGGTTATTGGATGAGTTTGCCATCGCTCGCGCATAGCGTGTAGCCGTAAAGGGCGTAGGTTTCCACCAGTGCGTTGGCGGGAACTTTTACCTTGGGGTTGCGCTTCTTGCGCGAGGACATCACGTAATAGTAAGACACACCCAATTTATCGTCCGACGAACGAGATTGCACAAAATAGCGGCGTTCGTTTTTGGACATATTCAAAATATACAGCCCCAAATTTTTACGCAGGGTGTCCTCGGAACAGAAGGTTTGGTTTTCCAGCATTTTTACTTCGGAGCGGGAAATTTCAATATACCCCGCCTTTTTCAGTTCCTCTTGCCGCTGTTCCAACTGGGCCAAAAAGGCCGGGGTCGGCGGCACGGATTCGCTGGGGAGCAAAAAGCGTTTGCGGTTTTTTAGGGCCTCGGTATAAACATAAAAACCGCTGTCCGTTAAGGTGCTTTCGGGCGTGTAAATTTTGTTGCCCTTCATATCGCGCAGACTGTAAATATCCCGCACCGCCACGCCTGCACGGTTGAACACGTTAAACGCATCCTGCCCGATACTTTTTTCAAGCGCTTTGTATCCGTCCAGCGTTAAAATTTCCCGCTCAAAGCCCGTACCTTTGTTGAGCGTTACCACATATTCGGCGGGCATTTTGGGGTATTTATTTTTCAAATACGTTACGCCTTGGCGTTGCTCGTCGCGGTGAATAGCGGAAAAAAGCGCCCGGTCCGCATCCGTCAGTTCGGTGGCCTCGGGCTTGACGGCATAGCGCTGTTTAAGGGCTTCCAGCATTTCTTCGTCCGTCAAATAGTCCGGCTCCAAATTCACCAGCCGCTTGCGCGCGATTAAGTTCATCGGCTCCACGGCAATCGCCGAGCGATAATATTCCGCCGCGCCCTGTTTATCGCCCTGATATTCCACAATCACACCCTTGCCCACCAAAGAATTTACGTTGGCGGCGTTGTACTCCAAGGATTTGGAATACATTTTAAGGGCTTGGTCATTTTGCTGGCGTTTGAGCGCGATATCCCCCAACATAGAATATACATAAGACCAATACGGGGAATTACGCTTCATATTTTTGAGCGCTTCGTTAAAATATTTTTCGGCTCCGTTTAAATCGTCCTGCGTTAAAAGCACGCCCGCCAAAGAGAGTAGCGCATCCACATTGGACGCGTCCATTTTTACGCAACGCGCAAAGGCGTCCTTGGCTTTATCGTAATTTTTGGCGGCGTACAGCGTTTTGCCGTTCTCCACGCAGGCAGACACCTTGGCCGCCGCAAACGACACGGCAGGCGTACACAAGCAAGCAATTAAAAAGCCGTTAGAAAATAGTTTTGAGTAGTGCATACAATACGCTTCGTAATTTTTCGCCTTTGGTTAATTTAACCGGGGCCAATGAAAAAAAGTTCTCTTTTCTTATTTTAGCAAGATTTTTTAAATATACATACCCCATTATTTTGCACGGGAGCATTTTTAAGTGCGGGAACAGGCGCATTAATGCAAACGCCTTTTGATAATGGGCTTCGGCCTGTGCGGCCAGTTCGCGCAAAACTTCGGGCAGTTTGGCGGTTTTTTTATCCTGCAAAACGGCCTCGCGCGTGAGACCGTACTTGTCCAGCAAATCGCCGGGAAGATACACACGGCCTAGGGCTTTATCGTCCGCCACGTCGCGGATAATATTGGTAATTTGTACCGCACAGCCCAACTCCCAGGATAACTGGTCCGCCTGCGGCCCCTTTACGCCCAAAATATCTAGCGTGGCGCGGCCCACAATCACGGCTACGCGCAGCAAATACCAATCCAACTCCTGCTCCGTTTGATAGATTCGGCCCGTTAAATCAGCCTGCATCCCTTCAATTAACAGTAAAAAACGGTCCGGCAATATTCCAAAGGCCCGTACGTCCTTTTGCAAGCGGCGGCCTAAATCCGTGGTAGGCGTACCCTCGTAAACGCGTGCGGTTTCCTCCCGCCAAAAGGCGAGTTGCTTTTCCGGGTCCTTTACATCGGGTTCGTCGGCGATATCGTCCATTAAGCGGCAAAACTCGTAATAATCGGCCAAGGCTTCGCGCCGGGGTTTCTCCAAAAAGAAAAACGCCGGGCCGAAACTGGATTTTTTGTACGAATTTTTATTTGCCGCCATTGTTTTTTCCGTTTTTATATAGGTACGAAAGCGCCGCGCCTGTGGCCGTGGCGTAAATGGCGTTTTGCGGAATAATAAAGTTTACCCCGTGCATTTTGTGCAGGGCATTAAAGACCTTTTTCGCGCACGGCACCAAGGTTAAAGTGCCCGTTAAAACCACGTCTTTTACGCTGTCGTTGCGGCAGGCGAAGACGGCCATCATCCCAATTGTTTGGAAGGCCATATTCAAAATGCCGAGGGCCAAATCGTTATGGGTGGCGCCGTCCTCCATTTTGCCAAAGTTGGAGGCCGTGGTATCGGCGGACAAGGTGGGAATAACACCCTTGCTGATGTCGCCAATATTCAAATCCACCCGCTGCAAGGAGCCGCCGGCGGCCATTTCCACCACCGTTTTAAACGAGGTCGCGCCGCACAGTTTACTGCAAAGGCCCAATACCGTACCGCCGCCCACGCCGGAACCGCCGATATGGCGGATGCCGTCCTTGCCCGCGCGGACAAACGCCGTCCCCGTGCCCATACTGACGATTAAACCTTCCTTTTTGCCGGAGAGCGCCAGCCCGCCCAGACCAATGGCTTCAAATTCGTCCACCTTAGACGTGGGGATTCCGTACACCTCTTTTTTAAAGAGCGAGGAACCGACACCCGTTAAAATAATTTGCTTTACTTCGGGCAGCGTTAAATTATTTTCGTTAATAAATTTACCCAGCGCGCCATAGGCCGAAGTCAGCGGGTCGGCCGCTTCCACCTTTAAGACGGAAATTAATTTTCCGCCGTCCGTATAGCCCACAATTTTAGTGGTGGAGCCGCCCACATCAATACCGATTACCGCGCTCATAAATTCTCCAAGCCGATGGATTTTAAGAAGGGCTTATTATCCACCGGGCGGCCTAAAAAGTTTTCTACCATTTTTTCTTCGTCCAGCGTGCCGCCCTTTTCCAAAATTTCGCGACGGAATTTTAACCCCGTTTCCGGGTTGAAAATGCCGTGCTTTTTAAACTCGCCAAAAAAGTCCTCGGCGATTACTTCCGACCACAAATAACCGTAATACCCCGCGTCATAGCCACCCATAATGTGGCCGAACGAGGCCTGCGGAATCGTGCCCTTGGTAAGCGGGAGCCCGCGGATTTTTTTGGTTAATGCAAAATATAATTTGGTGGAATCCGGGGTTGTATCCGCGGTGTGAAGCGTCATATCGTACTGGGCAAAAAAGTCCTGCCGCAGATACATACCGCCCGCACCGAAATTTTTGGCCGCAATCATCCGTTTGATTAATTCATCCGGCAGCGGTTCACCCGTTTTGTAGTGCTTGCTGATTTTTTTAAGCACCTGCGGGTCCCACGCCCAGCGTTCCAGCATTTGGCTGGGGGCTTCTACAAAGTCCCAACTGACGCTGGTGCCCGAAAAGGCGGAATATTTCGCCTTGGTTAAAGCGTTGTGCAACACGTGGCCAAACTCGTGGAACAGCGTTTCCACTTCGCCGTGCTTTAATAAAGAAGGGGTATCCCCGGACGGTTTATTCAGGTTGGCTACAATCGCCACGAACGGAATTTGATACGTTCCGTCCTGCTTTTCCTCGCCGTCCACCAAGCCGAAGCAGGCCGCGTGTTTGTATTTGCCTTCACGCGGATAAAGGTCCATATAAAAGTAGGCTACCAGTTCGCCTGTGGCTTTGTCTTTAATTTTAAACGCCTTTACGTCCGGGTGCCACACGGGGATATCCACCGGCTCAAACGTAATGCCAAATACCCCGCCAAACAAATCAAGCATCCCGTCAATCACTACTTGGGACGGGAAATATTCTTTGATTTTTTCGCTGTCCAATTCCAAATTTTCCTTGCGGAATTTGTTGCTCCAATAGCCGCTTTCCCACGAATAAAGCGTGCGGCTGTTTTTGCCGGTTTTGGAATTTTTGTAGGCAATCATTTCTTTGTCTTCTTTTTTGCCAAGCGGTTTTAATTTCTTTTGCAAATCCTTTAAAAACGTCATTACCGTTTTGGGGTTTTTGGCCATACGGTCTTCCAAGCGCAGTTCGGCGTGGTTTTTATAGCCTAACAGGTGGGCAATTTCGCGGCGCAGGGTGAGCGTTTTTTCCAGCAGTTCCACATTTTCCTGTCCGCCGCGGCGGTTAAATTTAAATTCTAATTCCTTGCGGGCCTGTTCGTCATCGGCATTTTGCATAAAGGGGACATAATCGGGGTAATCCAGCGTAACCAAATATTTGCCGTCATCGGTCTTGGCGAGTTTTTGGATATAATCTTCGCCCAAGCCCTTCAACTGTTCCTGCGTAACGGCCAAGGGGTCCTTGTACTCCTGGATGTTTTTATCAAACTTAATAATATACTCGGCTTTTTCTTTATTTAAGGCTTTAAATTTTTCCAAATCAGCATCGTTTAAATCCATACCGCTGTTTTTAAAACCAATCAGCATTTCTTTAACGAGTTTTGCCTGCACCGGGTCCAACTTGGGGTTGGTGTCAGTATATTCGCGGATGGCTTTATACACGTCGCGCCGGGTGGCTACGTCCACCATATATTGGCTGATTTGCATTTGCAAATCGTTGGCGGCGTCTCGGAATTTTTTATCCGTGGAAACATAGGACAAAAATCCGCTCATCCCCAACGCGTTGCCGTAATTGTCAAAGGCGCGCTCGTAGCCCATAATGGTATTGTCAAAGGTGCGCTCTGCCTGCGGGATAGCAATTAAAGCGGCTAAATCTTTTTCCAGTTTTACGCGCGCGGCGGCCTCGGCCGGGGCCAGTTCCTCCGCCTTGTAATCAAAATGTAAAACGCCGTTTTTGTTAAACATATCTGCCATAGAAAACGCTCCCGTCGCGGTTAAAAGCAAAGCCGTAACCAAAAGAAATTTTGTTTTTTTCATAGTAATATAATACACTCTTATTGTAGCGGTTTTCCCATTGCGGGGGCAACCGCTGCTTTGAAAGCCCGTAACAATAACAAAGAAAGATGTTTTGGTCTTGTGTTATTTGTTATAATTAATATTATATTAATTCTCACATCAAGGAATTAGTGGAAAAATAAAAATGTACGAAGCGTTTGTACCCAAAGAGATCTTCCTTACCAAAGGAATTGGCAGACACAAAGAAAAATTGGCCAGTTTTGAAGAAGCGTTGAGAGACGCCAAAATTGCCAGTTTCAACTTGGTGCCTGTATCCAGCATCTTCCCTCCCGGCTGCAAAACCGTGCCCGTTTCCAAAGGGCTTCAAGAATTGCACCCGGGCCAAATTCTGCATTGCGTCATCAGCAGAAACACCAGCAACGAATACCGCCGCTTGATTTCCGCCTCGGTGGGGTTGGCTATCCCGAAAGAAGGGAAAACCACCCACGGATATATTTCCGAACACCACAGTTTCGGCGAAACCGACAAACAGGCCGGCGACTATGCGGAAGACTTGGCCGCTTTGATGCTCTCTACCACGTTGGGTATTGAGTTTGATAACAATACTACGTGGGACCAGAAAGAAGAAATCTGGAAAATGAGCGGAAAAATCGTCCGCACGACCAACATTACCCAGTCCGCCATCTGCGTGGAAGGCCTTTGGACCACCGTAGTGGCTGCGGCTGTGTTTGTCAAATAACTCCGGTAACATTTGTGAGCGATAACGTACAAACCGATAAGTTTATGGGGCTAGAGAGCAAATATAGTTCTCTGCCCCTTTGTAAATTCGTGGTAGTGCCCGTACCGTTTGAAAAGACGGTCTGCTATGGGCACGGTACCGCCAAGGGGCCCGCTGCCGTTATTGAGGCCTCTACCCAAATTGAACTTTGGGACGAAGAAACCAAAACCGAAACCTGGGAATTGGGCATCAACACCCAACCCGCCGTCAACTGCAAGGGTTCCACCAATACGGTCTTTAAAAATATTGATAAAACCGTACGGAATTTAATGCAGTACAAAGCCATCCCGTTCTACATCGGCGGCGAACACACGGTTACGCAAGCCTTGGCCCAGCCGTATATTGATAAATACAAAAATTTGAGCATCCTGCACTTTGACGCTCACGCCGATTTGCGCGAAACCTTTGAAGGCACGCCCAAAAGCCACGCCTGCGCGCTTTATCCGGCCAGCCGCCAAGTGCCGGTGGTGCAGGTGGGTATCCGCAGCGTTGCCAGCGAAGAAAAACAATACTGCAACGCCGGCAAGGTAACCACATTTTTAATGCACGAACACCGCGATATCAAAAAATTGATTCCGCAAGTGCTTGAAAAACTGACTGACACCGTCTATATGACCATTGACGTGGACGGCTTTGACCCCTCCGTCATCCCGGCTACGGGCACGCCACAGCCCGGCGGTTTTATGTGGTATGAAGCGCTGGACTTGTTCCGCGAAGTCATTAAACATAAAAAAATCGTGGCGGTGGACGTAGTGGAAGCCTGCCAACGCAAAGCGGACGTGATTACGGAGTTTAATGTCTCCAAGTTAATCTACCGCTTAATGGGCTACTTAGCCGTAAAGAAATAATTTAAACCCGCTCTTCGGAGCGGGTTTGTCTTGCAGGCCGCACGCTGCGCGCCGCTTCTCTATGCGCTGACTTACGATTAGTTGGGCCACACTCTTTCTGTAAGGACGCGCTCTTCTAAAACGACCTTTGCGGACCGCACCTTGCAGGCCGCTTCTCTATGCGCGGGTTTACGATTAGTGGAGCGACACTCTTTCCACAAGGTCGCGCTCTTTCAAAACGCTCCGGCGCACCGCCAATTCAAAATAACCCCTTATTTAATAAGAAGTCCTTTTCTCCTTGTCATCCCCAAGGAATTTGGCGGCCCGCAGGGTTCGGGGATCCGCTGTTATTAAAAAAGAAAAGACAAACGACAGATTCCCGACTACCACTCTCGGGAATGACGACAAAAGGCAAAGGCTGTGATAAAAATAAGGCCGTCGTCCTGAACTGGCGGCCCGCAGGGCTTGCAGGACCTACTTGCTTGTGTTGTCATCCCGGAAGGTCTTTATCCGGGATCTCTCGTTATACAAAAAGGGCCTGCGCGGATAATAGCGCAAGCCCAAGTAAAACAAGTTGTACAACTGATTAGAAGTAGAAACGTCCGGTAATCGCACCGCTTAAACCAGTATGATCGGAATAGACGTCGCCGTCTTTTTCCAACTTAGCACCAAAGTTGTATTTGGCTTCAAAGCCCAAGGCAAACAGGTTGGTAAAGCGGTATTCGGCACCCGCCACCAAGTGGGGCACCACTTTGCTTTCGTGGTCTTTATAGGCATTTACTTTTAATTCCGTGCGGAAGAAAGAAACCCCGGCGCCCACAAACGGACTCCAAGCTTTTACGCCGTTATATCTTTTATAATAAACCGTCATCGGGATAGCATAGGTTGTTTCCGTTACTTCGTCGGATCCAGAACCATAAATTTTCAATTCGTTTTGACCAAAAACATCAACGCCCAATTTCACGCCCAATTTGTTGGCTTCGTCGTTCAAATCAAACTCATACATTGCTTCCACTCCACCAAATACAACACCGTTCTCGTCTAATTCAGTACTATACCGGCTTCTATCTTGCAATTCTTTCATCGTTTTGGGGTCGTTTTCACTGGCGCCCAACTTTACGCCAACGCCCCAGTTATCGGCTTGGGCAGCGGTCGGCCAGGCACACAAAAGGCTTAAAAGCACACCTAATACTGCTAATTTTTTCATTTTGTTTCTCCTAGGGTAATTTGGCAATATTTTGCCATATCTCAATGATATCAATTTACCCGCTTTACCGCCAAGGGCCTTTGCACTTTTTCCCCCAATAAAAAACCGCCCTTTCGGGCGGCTAAAATACGGTTTTATGCGGTTTTTACAGTGGGGGCAACGGACCTACATTTCCGCCTTCCGACACGCTATACGGCGTTTTTAAGAGCGCCTTTGCGGCATCGTCAAAGCCCCATTTATCCTTAAACGAAAGCACATACTTATATTGCGCCTTGGCCTTTTCGCGCTCGCCTAAAATATCGTATACCTCGCCCAGGCGGAACTCGTTCCACACGCCCCAGCGGCTGGGCTCCTGCTTTTCAAGCGCCGTATGCCCTTGTTCAAACAAGGTTTTGGCAGCCTCAAAATTGCCCTGCGCCATTTGCGCGGTCCCCAGCGCGGTATAAGCGCGGGAAATGTAAATATCCTTATAAAACGGGTCCTTGCCGATTAAAGCCAAAAACTGCTGGGCTTGTTCGGTTACTTCTTTATAGTGGCCCGTTTCGTACAGGCAGATAATTTCCACATAGTGCATAAGTGGATTTTTGGGATATTTGGCGCGCAACTCGCGGATGTACTGCAACGATTTTTCCGGATCGTAATATTTACTGCCCCGCGTGTTTTGGATTTCAATCAAAATCAGTTTGGCGCTGTCGGACGTAAAGTGCGCCTTTTCGCGCGCCAAGTTGAGTTGTTTTACCCCCTCGTCCGGGTTGCCCTTAATGGCTACGATTTTGGCTAAAACCTTAATGACCGAAGGCAAGGTGCCCGCGTAATACTGGTAAATCCCCAGGCCAAAATATGCATCGTAATAGGTGGGGTCAATCTCCAAGGATTTTTCCAAATTTTTAATTGCCTTTCTGCCGCTGAAATACGCCGTAATCCAACTGCGGTTTCTCATTGTAAACATCGCGCGCAGTCCGTACAAAGCGCCAATGCCCATATAGGCGTTGGAATCGTCCGGGTTCTTTTTAATCCAGCGTTTAATGCCGGCAATGGAATCATCCAAAATCTGCTCAAACACCTTGCGTTGTTTGTCGTCGCTGAGTTCATATTCGTACTCGTAGCGGCTCCAAGCAATCATCGCGTTGCCAAAGTGCGCAAACGGGTGGTCGGGGTATTCGGCAAACACCTTTTGGATGTTTTTATCCGCAGTGTCAAAATCCAAACTATATACGCCGTTAATCCCTTCCGTGGCGTAGGCCATTACGTCCGGCGGGAGCGTAATTTCCGCTTGGGACGAAACGGCGGCGGACGCCAAAAGGCATACCGCCGCCAGCAAATGAAAAAACTTCTTCATTACTTCTTGGCCTCAATCTTGTCTTTGCCGAAGTAAGGGCGCAAGGCCTGCGGAATAATCACGGATCCGTCCGCCTGCTGGAAGTTTTCCAAGATGGCGGCAAAGGTGCGGCCTACGGCTAAACCGCTGCCGTTAAGCGTGTGGACGTATTCCAACTTGCCTTGGGCGTTTTTGAAGCGCAAGCCCATACGGCGGGCCTGGAAGTCCAGGCAGTTGGAGCAGGAGGAAATTTCGCGGAAGCGGTTTTCGCTCGGCATCCAAACTTCAATATCGTACGTCTTGGCGGAAGAGAAGCCAATATCGCCGCTGCACAGTTCCACCACGTGGTAAGGCAAGCCCAACTCTTTAAGCACTTCTTGCGCGTCGGAAACCATAATCTCCAACATTTGGTAGGAGTGTTCCGGGTGGGATAGCATTACGAGTTCCACTTTATCAAATTGGTGGTTGCGGATTAAGCCGCGGGTGTCTTTCCCATAAGTGCCGGATTCCTTGCGGAAGCACGGGGAATACGCCGTCAATTTGACGGGCAGTTCCGCCTCAGGGATTACGCGGATGCGGTTCAGGTTCGTCAGCGGAATTTCGGCGGTGGAAATCAAAAATTGTTTCGGCTCGCCCACCAGTTCATACATATCCTCGCGGAATTTGGGCAACTGGCCCGTACCAATCAAAATATCTTCGTTCACCACGACCGGGGGCAAAATTTCGGTATAGCCCTTTTTGGCGTGCATATCCAGCATAAACGCGATAATGGCGCGTTCCAAGCGGGCGCCATCGCCCTTGAACAAGGCAAAACGGCTGCCAGACAGGGCCGCGGCGGCTTCAAAGTCCAAAATACCCAATTTTTCACCCACCGCTTGGTGGTCAAGCGGTTTAAAATCAAATTTAGGCAGCGGGATCGTGCAAGGCAAATATTCCGGGTTGTCCGCATCGCTCACGCCTACCGGGATTTTTTCGTTCGGCAAGTTCGGTATGCTCAAAAGCAAATCGTTAATTTCTTTTTTAAGCGGGTCCAGTTCGGCTTCCTTTACGGCCATTTCTTCTTTTAACTTGCCCACTTCGGCCATTGCTTCCTTGGCGGCTTCGTCGCCTTGTTCCTTTTTAATCTTGCCGATAGATTTAGACATTTCGTTGCGTTTGGCGCGCAGTTCCTCCACGCGGGCTAAAACGGTTTTGTAAGCGGAATATTTGGTAAGTACGCCGTCAATTTGCGCGGCCAGTTCCGGCTTGCGCAGCGACAGGCGTTTTTTAACTTCATCGGGATGAGCAACGATATATTTAATGTCTAACATATAAGTCCTCTTATTTAGTTTCTAACTCTATTAAATATGGTTCCGGGAACCAATGACGGTACGGTTTAAAGGTGGCAGCGGCGTATTCCATCCCGTAGGACGTCAGCAAATGCACGCTGACAGGAGCCACGGAACTTTGCCCCGCCACCAAGGCGCCCACCGTCAGCGCCGCTAAAACGAACAGCGTTTTTACACCCATAAAAAACGCCTTTAATATCCAAATGGCCGATTGTTCAGCCAAAGACGACTCAAAACGGCTCATTTGCCCTCCTGGATTTTGGCCAGTTCCTTGCTAAAACTCTTCACGAGGCCGCGCGCGATATAATCCGCCGCGTCCAACGCGCTGGAACTGGATTCGTCGGCTGAACCAATCCACACGATTTCAGCCGTTTCCACATCCACCAGTTTGGCAATAATGCCCACCCGCGCATTAATGGTGTATTCCGTCG
This sequence comes from Candidatus Avelusimicrobium stercoris, assembly GCF_002437085.1. Lineage (NCBI taxonomy): Bacteria > Pseudomonadati > Elusimicrobiota > Elusimicrobia > Elusimicrobiales > Elusimicrobiaceae > Candidatus Avelusimicrobium > Candidatus Avelusimicrobium stercoris. The sequence continues at coordinate 14,753 of NZ_DJOA01000018.1, forward strand.
GGCGGACATCCGTAGAGTGCGTGTACTGCGTACCCACGTTGCGCGTATATCCCACATAAGTGCCGTCGGGCAGTTGCATTACGTCCTGCGTGTAAACCGGGCGGGATTCCGTGTGGCGGGTGCTGGTTAGCGTCAGTTCCGTGCGGGCGGGCGAATAAGAACTCACCTCGCCGATAAGCAACACATCTACACCTAAAATTTTGCCTATCTCGCGCGTGGTTTCGGGCGACAAATACCCCGAGACCGAAATGTTATGTTCTTTAAGTACGCTTTCCAGTTGGGCGCGCTCCACTACCTTAAATCCGGCGCTGATTAAATATTTGGCAAATAAATTTTCCACGCCCTGCAACGCAGGCCGCGTATTTGTAAACGCCATTATGCCGATACGGTCCATTTGGTTAAAATCGTATGTTTTGCTGATAACCGTTTTGGGCGTACAGCCGCAAGCGAGCAAACAACTTGCCAGTACCAGAGTTAAGAACTTTCTCATAAATTTATTATATAATTTTTCGCCCTATGGAAAAGGTATAATAATGATATGAACGACCTTTTTATACAAAAAGCCAAAAAATTAAAACTACTGCTTACGGATGTGGACGGCGTAATGACCAACAGCCAATTAAGTTTTTTTACAGGCGAAGACGGCGTTACGCGCGAAATCAAGCATTTTGAATCGTTAGACGGTATGGGGTTAATGTATTTAACCTATTGCGGCGTGGAGACGGGTATCGTCTCGCGCGGGTCCAGCGATACGCTTGCCTGGTGGGCGAAACTGCTGGGGATGAAATATCTCTTTTACAATACCGCTGTAAAGCACAAAGCCTTGGACTATTTGCAAGAGCATTTTAATATCAGCCCCGAAGAAACCGCCTTTATTGGCGATGACCTCATTGACCTGGGGATGATGTCGCGCGTGGGGCTGCCGCTGGCCGTAGCCAACAGCGTACCCGAAGCCAAAAAGTTAGCCCTATACACCTCCCCCCGCCACGGCGGAGATGCGGCGGTGCGCGACATTGCCGAGCAGATTTTGCGCGCCCGCGGCCAATGGGATAAAGTAGTGCAGGACAATACGGACGGCACTTTTACCCGTGTGGAAAATCAAATTCACATTGTAAAAGGGTTATAAAATTTTTACAATATAATTATCTTATCTTTTATAAGGAGCCTTATGAAAAAACTGCTTTTATTATGCGCCTTATTCGTAGCCGCCCCTGTGGTGTTTGCGCAGGACTATTACGGCTTGCAAGAATACGGTTTGCGCAAAAACACCACCCGCGTAGAATTATACGGCGGTATGGTATTACCCCAAGACAGTTGGAGCCACAACGGGCAGGAAGTTGACTTGGGTACCACGGGCTGGACCGCCGGTATCGGCTTTACCCGCAATATTATCTCCTTCTTCTCCTTGGGTTTGGACGCTAACTATGCCCAACTGGGCGACGGCGATACGTTTACCTCCCGCGGGATGGATTCTTACTACCGCACGGGTATCGCTACCGGGCTTGTTACGGGCCGCGTAACGTTCTTCCCCTCCCAAGCCACCCGCTTGTACATCCCCTTTGGCGCGGGTGTGGGCCATATGTTTGCCCGCCAAAAATTTGATGACGGTTCCCACTTGACCACCAGCAGCACCGACTTGGCGCAAATGGTTGGTTTAGGCTTGGAATTTGATATTGACGACTCCACCATTTTCGGCGTAGAAGGCCGCTACTACTTGGTAGAAGCCGACAGCGACTTTAAAGACGCCTTTGGCAAAAGCCGTATCCACTATATGAACGTAATGCTCAAACTGGGCTGGCGTTTCTAATAGTTTTTACTGAAAAGCCCCGCCGCGCAACACGGCGGGGTTTTTTATTTATGCCCGGGTTATTTACTTTTTTACCCCGGGTATTGTATGATAAGAATATGGACGATATTTTCATAAAAGTATTTTTATCCCTTGTCTTGGGCGGCGTGCTGGGTATGGAACGCCAATACCACGACAAGCCCGCCGGCTTTGCCACCAACTGCCTGATCTGCCTGGGCGCAATGCTTTTTACGATTTTATCTGAATATATGGGTCAACAGGGCGGCGACCCGGGCCGTATTGCCGCGCAAGTGGTAACGGGCGTAGGTTTTTTGGGCGCAGGCTCTATTTGGCGCGACGGAAACAAGATTTCCGGCTTAACCACCGCCGCAGGCGTTTGGCTGGTGGCCGCTATCGGTATGGCGGTGGGGTACGGACAGTATTTTTGGGCTTCGCTGTCGGCGGTGTCCATTTTACTGGTGCAACTGGGCGTGCGCAAAACGCTTAAACTGGTGGAACTCGTTAAACATTACGATACCGTTTATATCGTTTGCGACCCCACGTGGAACGCCGTAAACAAAATCATCAAAAAAATTGAAGCGCACCAAGTAACCATTTTAAAAAACGAAGTTACCAAACAGGACAACCTCTTTCACGTCAGTTTGGTGGCCACTTTTACCGGGCACGACTTTCAAAACATCACCAAAGACCTTTTGGAAATGCCCGAAGTACATACTTTATACAAATAACAGGAGATAGTTAAATCTATGACGGACGAATTAAAACCGATTCCGCTGTTTAACTTAAAGGAACAGCACGACAGTTTGAAGCAGGAAATTAATGCCGCGGCTATGGAAGCCCTGAACTCTATGCATTGGCTTTTGGGCCCGCAAACCGAAAAATTTGAAGAAGAATTTGCCGACCTCATCGGCGTGAAACATTGCATTACCTGCTCGTCTGGCGCTAGCGCCATCCAAATTGCTTTGGCCGCCGCGGGCGTGGGCCCCGGGGACGAAGTAATCACCACTCCGTTTACCTTTATTGCCACCACTTCTTCCGTCAGTTTGACGGGGGCCAAGTTTGTCTTTGCCGACATTGACCCGCGCACCTATAACATTGATGTACAAGATGTGGAGCGCAAAATTACCAAAAAAACCAAGGCCATTTTGCCCGTACACCTCTACGGCTATCCGGCCAATATGGATGCTATTATGCACCTGGCCAATGAACACGGTTTAAAGGTAATTGAAGACTGCGCGCAAGCCCATTTGGCTATGGCCGACGGCGTGAAGGTTGGCGGTATTGGCGATGCGGGTTGTTTTAGTTTCTACCCGAGCAAAAACCTCGGCGCTTGCGGCGACGCGGGATGCGTTACCACCAACGACGACGAAATAGCCGACCGTTGCCGTTCCCTGCGCCACAGCGGCCGCGCCAAGGACAAAGCCTACGAATACGACTTGGAAGGCTCCACCTTGCGTATGGACGAAATTCAAGCCGCTATTTTACGCGTGAAACTGCCGCACTTGGAAGAGTGGACCGAAAAACGCCGCAAGGCCGCTGCTTGGTATGCCGAAGGATTAGAGGGCGTGCCGGTGGTGCTTCCCCCCACTCCGCCTGCCGGATATGCGCAATCTTACTATGTTTACACCATCCGCGCGGAAAAACGCGATGAACTGCAAGCATATTTAAAGGCCAACAACATTGGCTGCGCGGTATATTACCCGGTGCCGCTTTATAAACAGCCGGCCTACAAGAACCGCGGTTTCAAGGCCGAGGACTACCCGGAAGCCGAAAAAGCGGCCAAAGAGGTGCTCTCTATCCCGATGTTCCCGGAAATCACCGAAGAACAAGTACGCCGCGTGTGTGAAACAATTCGCGCATTTTACGAAAAAGACGCCACTATTTAAACGGATGTTTTAGGGTAGCGTGGCGTGCGCTAAAAACTTTACAGGGCAATCCAGTTTTTATGGGTTGCCCTGTTTTATAAAGCGGGATATCCGAATTACCCCTTGTTTGCAAACGCTTTATTACGCTTGATTTTAAAAATTATACCTATATTTTAAGTATTTTTTTAAAAAATAACCCATTTATAACGATACCGTATCAAACACTGTGAAATATCGCCTTATTAAATTAGAGGTCATCCTAAATGAGCGGTCCACAGGGTTTTCAGGATCTACAACTTGGGTAGTGATTGTTGTTATCTAAAAGGTCATACTGGAAGGTTACTGTCCAGTATCTGTCGTTTTCCTCTTTTTGAATAACTACAGATCCTAGACTACTACTTTCCAGGATGACAGCAAGCAGCCAAAGACCGTTAAGGACAATTAAAAAGAGCAACACTAAAAAGTGTTGCTCTAATCATCAAGGAATTTGCCTGTCTGTTGTTTTACCAAACTGCGCCCTCACAAACAGCGTGTCCGTTCATAAGAGCGCGACATTACAAAAACAGTGTGGCTCAACTAATCGCTCCCCAGCGCATAGAGTGGCGGCGCGCAGCGTGCCGTTCCGTTATAACGCGTCCTTGCAGAAACAATGTGGCTCAATTCATCGTTACTTAGCACATAGAGTCGCCGTCCGCAGGACGCGGCGCGCAGCGTGCTGTTTCGTTAGAGCGCGCCCTTGCAAAAACAGTGTGGCCCCACCAATCGCTCCCCAGCGTATTGAGTTGCCGTCTGCAAGACTATAACATTTTGGTTTTAAGGCGGCTGGCAATATTATCCAGTTCATCCAGGGAATTATAGTGAATAACGAGCGTCCCTTTCTTCATATTCTTGCCGTATTTCACTTCCACCTTGGTCCCCAACGCAGATTGCAAATCGTTCTCAAACGAGGCCACCTCTACGGGTTTCGCGCCTTTTTCGGCCTTTTTAACCGGGAACATCAGCGCGCGGGCGGCATCTTCGGCTTGGCGAACAGACATTTTGCTGTTGTGCATTTTTTTGAAGAGCATTTCGCGCTTGCCCGGGTCCGTAACCATTAGTAAAGCGCGGCCGTGCCCTTCGGAAATGGCGCCGTCCTGCAACGCCTGTTGGATTTCGGGCTCCAAGTCCAGCAAGCGCAAGGCGTTGGAAATAGCGGCCTTGGATTTGCCACAATAGGAAGCCAAATCCGTCTGCGTGATATAGAATTTGCTCATCAAATTGCGGTAGCCGAGGGCGGTTTCAATAGGGTTTAAGTCCTCGCGCTGGATGTTTTCAATTAACGCCAAGGCACACATTTCTTGGTCGCCCAAGTGTTTATGAACAATAGCATCAATTTCCTTTAATCCGGCCAACTGGGTGGCGCGGAAGCGGCGTTCCCCCACTACAATTTCGTATTTATCAAGTCCGGCATCGTACACCACCACAATCGGCTGGGTAAGACCGTGCTCTTTGATAGATTGGGCCAACTCTTGGAGTTTTTCCTCATTAAATACGCGGCGCGGCTGAAAACGGTTGGGAACAATTTTGCTTACATCAATGCGCGTAACGCTCATCCCGGTGGTTTGCTGCACCTGCACAGCGGCCTCGCTGGTGGGCATATTTACCACTTCTTGCGTTTGTTTAATTAAAGCGTCTAAACCTTTACCTAATGCCTGTCTAACCATCTCATCCTCCAAAATCGTAATTCACCGGGAGTTCGCCCGTCATTTTAAAATCTTTGTATGCATTTACATCCGCCCCGCGTCGGCCCAAAAATTCAATGGCCAACTGGATATACGCATTGGCCCCGCGGCAAGCCGGGTCGTAATTAAAAATAGACTGTCCGAAACTGGGCGCCTCGGCCAAGCGGATATTGCGCGGAATAGGCGTTTTATACACTTGGTCGCCAAAGTAGCGGCTAACCTCGGCAAATACCTGCTTGGATAAGTTCATACGGGCATCGTACATTGTTAAAAGCCCACCGTCCATTTTCAGTTTGGGGTGCAAAAATTGTTTGATTTTGGCCACGGTGTTCATAAAGTGGGCCAAGCCTTCCAAGGCATAATATTCGCATTGGACCGGGGTAATCACGCTGTCCGCCGCCATCATTGCGTTTAAGGTCAAAAGCCCCAAAGAGGGCGGACAATCAATAATGATATAATCGTACATTTGGCGCAGGGGGTCCAGCGCGTCTTTGAGCATATTTTCGCGTCCGCGCACGTTTACCAGTTCCACCTCGGCCCCGGACAAATCCTTACAGGCGGGCAAAACGTCCAGCATTTCACTAGATGTTTGGCGGACCACCTGTTCAAACGTAGCGGTTTTGGTAAGCAGATGATATACGGATTTATCGCCGTCTTGTACCGTTACCCCCAAGCCGGAACCGGCATTACCTTGCGGGTCAAAATCCACGAGCAACACATTTTGGTTCAAACAAGCCAACGCATAGGAAAGGTTAATAGAAGTAGTGGTTTTACCTACCCCGCCTTTCTGGTTGGCGATGACGACAATTTCTCCCATAAATCCTCCGTTTAACTATACATATATTAAACATTAATTAGTGTTAAATTGCAATATAAGGGCGCTGTTTTCACGTGAAAACTTACTTAATCCAGCGCACACGGTTAAGCGGCCAATGCACAAACCAAGCCTTTCCTTTGATGTTTTCGTGCGGTACCGGGCC
>NZ_DJOA01000018.1:21176-75129 GCF_002437085.1 Candidatus Avelusimicrobium stercoris
AAACGAGAATCGCAGGAGTTATCCCGATTGTCCCCCATAGCAAAATAGGTGTTTTCCGGCACTACCACAGGGCCAAAGGAATCGCGTAGTTCAAGCCCTAAATAATTATCAAGCAAATGCTCTTGCCACAAGGTTTGATACTCTTCTTTATCTTCCACTTCAAAATAAGGCACGCGCTCTATATTTTCATAAACCTCATAATCTTGCGCAGGTAGTTCTTTCCCATTAACCCACGGGCGGCCGTTTTTAACCTGAACCGTATCACCCGGCATAGCAATTACACGCTTTACAAAATCTTTACCATATTGGCTACCCCCGCAGTTTTGTTGAGAGCGGTCCTTAGCCGGAAACTGGAAAACAATAATATCACCCGGTTTAATTTGCTCATAAGGAAAAAGGCGGATATCCGTAAAAGGAATACGCAAACCATAGGCGGCCTTGTTTACAAATAAATGGTCTCCCTCTACCAAGGTATAGCGCATAGAAGCGGAGGGAATTTTAAAGGCCTGAATAAAAAAGAACATCACAATAGAGGCCACAAACCCGGCAAAATAAACCGTGTTACTCCACTCCAAATCAGCCTTCATTAGTTTTTGTCTTTTTTCATCAGCCACTTTTTTACCCTTAAAAAAACCATAAACACCACACCCAAAGGCTAAAATAATTCCTAAAATAAGTTTAGGCCAATTTAAAGGCTCCCCTGTTCCACCTCCCATTACAAAGGTTAAAATATATGCCGCGCAGGATAAAATAATAAATAAGAAAGAACTATGCCACCAGGCAAAGGCATTATTCGTAGTCAATTTATCCTTTTTATTTAAATAACGGGTAAATAACGTAAAGGCATACATAATACACGCCACTACAAAAAGACGTTGTTCCATATAGGCTCCTAATTTGTTTTCACGTGAAAACTGTTGTTTAATACTTGTTGATAAATTTGTTGATATTGTTGAGAACTCTGCCCAATCCGCTGGGAAATTTGTGCAGAATTATTACGCATTTGCTCACGCAAGGGTGCATTGTCCGTTAGTTCTGCCATAAAGCAACTAAGCAAGGTAACATCTTGCGCAGGGAAAACAAAGCCATTTTTACCGTGTTCCACCCATAGGGGCATATCCCCCACCTTACTAACTAGACAAGGCAATCCCACCTGGATAGATTCCAATAAAGACAACGGCAAGGACTCTTCCACGGACGGCAAAACAAATGCGTCCGCCATATTAAGCCAAGCATTAATATTATCTTGCTTCCCGGCCAATAATACCGTTTTTTCCAGTCCGTTTTGGTGGATAAACTCTTCCAGCATAGGCCGTTTTTCCCCCTCTCCCACATATACTAAACGGGCGTTTGGGTGTTTTTTAACTACGTTACAAAATGCCTTTAATAAAGTGAAAGGGTCCTTAACCGGGGCCAAGCGCGCCACATCCATAAATACGGTATGTTCCGGAGTGTAGCCATACTTTTGGCGCATTTGTTTGCGCAAAGATTCGTCTGCATAAAAAACAGTTTTATCTACTCCGTTTGGGAGCAAATAAACCTTATTTTTATTATATTTTTGCTTTTCTATTAAATACCGGGCCGTAGAAAAGGATTCCGCCACAGTCAGCGTATCTAAATCTTTTAAAAGTCTATCTGCCCAGCGGAGCGGAAAACTCTTTTTAGACAAATCAAAATGCGGAGTTGTAATGAGTTTTACCTTTTTTCCTGCGCACGCCACCCGGGCATATTCTATGGCGCGGTAGAGCATTGCGTGAACAATATCCGGCTGAAAATCTTTAATTTGCGCCGCGAGTTTTTGGATAATTCTCCCACCCAGCCAGCGCATATTCAGGCTTATTACTTGTATGTGATGTTGGGCCAATTCCTGTGCCACCGGCCCCAGCGGTTTTAAACAAACTACCCGCACGGTATGCGCTTGGGCCGTTTTTATGGTCAGTTGTAACAGGGCCTTTTCCGCCCCCCCTACATCAGTTGAAGTAATAACATATAAAATTTTCATATGTCTTATTATACCAAGTTTCACCCTGCCGCGCGGCCCCGAAAAACCAATAAAAAACGGGGCATAAAATGCACCCGTTTTTATGTGTAAAAAAATACTTAAAATTTAAGCATTTTTTTTAAAACTGCCCCTAATTTTAATTTTGAGGCTTAAACTGGTCCTTTCCTACCCCGCAAACCGGGCAAACCCAGTCCTCTTTTACATCTTCCCATTTGGTTCCGGCCGGAACGCCGTTGTCCGGGTCCCCTACTGCCGGGTCATACACATAACCGCAAACTTCACAAACGTATTTCACCATAATTTACTCCTCCCTATTTTTTATAAATGCGTGGCGCCCGCGGGTGTTTTACCTTTTATCACGTTATGATAATAATCATACGTTAAGGCTTTTCCCTCCGGGTTTAGAACGCCCGCATCCTTTACTTGCCCAATAAAAAGCGTATGGGTGCCCATATCCACCGTTTGGCTCACTTCTACTTCCATATAAGAAAGCGTATGCTCCACGACGATAGGGCACCCCAAAAAGCCCGTTTTATAGGGTACCTTTGCCAGTTTATCAAATGTCCGTCCCGAGCGGAAACCGAAGATTCCGATAAACGGCAACGGCGTATTTTGTTCTAGCGGCATAGCGGCAAACACACGGCTTTTTAAAATCATATCGTGCGTAAGGCTGTTTTTATTGACGGAAATAGCCATTTGGGCCGGGTCCGCCGTTACCTGGAAGACGGTGTTTACGATAAGACCGTTCTTCTTTTCCCCCTCGCAGGTGGTAACAATATACAGCCCGTACGTTATATAATTAAGCCCTTGGTTAATGTCGTTCACCGCCATATAGAAAACTCCGTTATTTTACTTTTTCGGCCAATTTTTGGCTGATAAGCAGACCCAAATCGCGGCAGGCTTGCTTTACTTTCTCGTCGGGCACAAAAGGCGATTTGATAGCCGGGGCCACCACTTCCACCTTCATTGCTTCCAAGGTTTTAGTCAGTTCGTCAATAGGCGCCCCGCTCCAACCGTAGGAGCCGAAAGCCGCGCCGATAAGGCCCTTTTTGCGCAACCCCTTTAAGTAGCAAAGCATATCCGCCATAGACGGGAAAATCTGGCTGTTAAGCACCGGTGAGCCGATAATAAGCGCGCTGGCGTCTAACAGTTCGGTAACTACATCACTGCGGTGGTTGCTGTGCATAGAAAGTTGTTTTACTTCCGTGCCGCCCGCGCGGAGTCCGTCGGTAATGTAGGACGCCATTTTTTCGGTACTGCCCCACATCGTATCATAGACGACAACCGCCTTGTTTTTCGGCGCCTGCGTGGCCCATTTAGCATACAAATTAATGATTTTGGCCGGGTCCTTGCGCCATACAAAGCCGTGGTCCGGCGCAATCAAACGCGGGGAAAGCCCCATTTTTTTAACTTGGTCCAAAAAGCGCAAGACGATATCGGAATACGGCAGGACGATATTGGCGTAATATTTTTCCGCTTCGTAGAGCCACAAGCGTTCCTCGTTCTCGTCATCAAACAGTTTGCCCGTAGCGTAATGCATACCAAAAACGTCATTGGTAAACAGGACGTTTTCCTTTTCCAGGTAAGAAAACATACTGTCCGGCCAGTGTAACATACGCGCTTCCACGAACGAAATCGTATCGCCGCCGACGTCAATGCGGTCCCCGGTTTTAACGGTTTTTAACTTCAAATCACAATGGAACTGCTCGGTAATATCTTTAAAACCCATTGTAGAAACATACACTTCTTCGGGCTCAATATAATTTACCGCCTGCGGCAAAGCGCCGGAGTGGTCCATTTCCGAGTGGTTGGAAATAATAATTTTGATTTTTTTCGGGTCAATTACGCTCTGGATGCGTTCCATCATTTCGCCGTAAAATTCCTTTTTTACGGTATCAATCAGGGTCGGTTTTTCCCCCATTACCAAATAGGCATTATACGTCGTACCACGCCTGGTGGAATAGCCGTGGAAATCGCGGATGTTCCAATCAATCGCCCCCACCCAATAAACTTTGTCTGAAATTTTTACCGCTTGCATCATATTATTTTTTCCCCTTAAATTAATTTTCCTTCTGCCATAAACCGTGTAAATTGCAATATTCCCGCGCCGTTACTTTATCCGACGCGCTCTTAAATTCCGCCTGCGGTTTTTCGCCGGGTTTTAAATATTTGCGCTGGACCTTGCCGCATTTTTCGCAAATCAGTTCAATCCACTCAATATAATGGTTGTCCAACATCGGGTGTTCCACACTACCCACAGTTACGCGGTAACCGCCGTCAATTTTTTCAATCACGGGGACGTGCTTTTCAGCCGCACCGTCGGAAATGCCCGCCTGCATTAGTTTCATCGCGTGCCCGCAGCAGGAGAGTTCTCCCCCCGCCGCGTGGACTACTTCCACCATATTACCGCAAGTTTCACATTTATAAATATCGTTTAATTTCGTCATATGCACCTCTTATAAAACCTTTTTGATTTCGTTTAAAACTGCTTCATAGTCCGGCTCGTTTGTTACTTCCGGTACAAACTGTGTATAGGTAACAATGCCTTGCTTATTAATGACAAAGACCGCCCGGGTAAGTAACCCCAGTTCCTTAATCAGTACGCCGTAATCCTGTGCAAAGCCGAAGTTGCGGTAGTCAGAAGCCGTAATCACCTTTTTTACGCCATTGGCTGCACACCAGCGAGCCTGTGCAAAGGGCAAGTCCTTGCTTACCGTTAATACTACAATATCACCCGGCAATTTGTCAGCCTCCATATTAAAGCGGCGCGTCTGTACACTGCATACCGGCGTATCCAAAGATGGCACACAGGAAATAACAAGTACCTTGCCTTCTAAATCCTTCTTGGAAATTTCTTCCAAATTGTTGCCGATTAGTTTAAAATCGGGCGCTTTTTCCCCCACTTTCACGGGGTTCCCCAGCAACGTAACCGGGTTTCCGTTCATTTTTATAGATAAGTTTGTCATCGTAAAAACTCCTTATTAATAATTATTCCTATTAATACTATATCATATTTCCCGCTTTTTTGCATCATAACAAAGGTTCCTTATCCGCACAAGCACAAAAAGGGATTAGTTTATTTAAAAAGAGTATTTTTTGGCAAAAACCGCGTTTTTAACACTTTTTATATGTTTTAATAGAAATATAGCCAAAATTTCAAAAAGCGGTTTATTTTGCATTTTAACCCCATTATCAACCGTTTTAAACATTTTTTATTTGACGGAGCCCGTAATAAGTGGTATTATAAAGAATATATTATTTTATGGTGGCTTTACTGTGGATAACTTTCAGGACACACCCCAATTAATTCCCGTTTTTCAAGATATAGAAAATATTATAGGTAAGGATACTTACGATATGTGGCTTCGCCCGGCGCAGTTTGCCTACGCGGGCAATGTGCTTACGATTTCCTTACCCAACCAATTTTGGGGTAAAACGATTCGCGAGCGTTACGAACATATTATAAAGGACGCTTTTTTAAAACATTTAGGCGCGGAAATTAACGTCGTTTACGAGGTTTCCGCCCAACAACCTACCCCGACGGTGCAAACCGCGCAGGATGTTCTTTCCGCCGCGCCCGTTTTGGCGGCCTCTGTGCAGGCAGCCCCGGCAATAAAAAGAAACCCTTTTCCCTCGCGGTTAAATTCCGCCTATATGTTTGATAACTTTATTGAATCCCCCTCCAACCGCTTTGCTTACAAAGCGGCCGAAGCCGTGGTTCATAAACTGGGTAACCGCGAAAATAACCCGCTGGTGATTTATTCTTCCCCGGGGCTCGGCAAAACCCATTTACTCCACGCCATCGGCAACCAAATCTTAAAGGAAAACCCAGACGCCAAAGTTTTATATATGTCCGGCGAGGAATTTGTGAGCGAATACATTGAGGCCTTGCAGAATAAAGCCTCGGAAAGTTTCCGCAAAAAATACCGCTCCTTGGATTGTTTTTTAATGGATGATATCCAATTTGTAGCCGGCAAATCCGCCAGCGAGGTGGAATTCTTCTACACCTTTAACGCGCTGTTTGAAAGCCATAAACAAATTGTGCTCTCGTCCGATAGAACCCCCCAACAGTTGGAACTGGATGAACGTTTGTCCTCGCGCTTGCTGTCGGGTATTTGCGTAGAGGTAAAACGCCCCAATTTGGAAACGCGTATTGCCATTTTGCGCCAAAAAAGGGACAGTATTAACTTTGACATCGGCGACGACGTATTAGCCTTTATCGCCGAGGGCGTACAGACCAATATCCGCGAATTAGAGGGCTCCCTCTTCCGTTTGGTGGCCTATTGCGGGATGCACGGCGTAACGCCCACTATATCCATTGCCAAGGAATTATTGGCCGATATTTTGGTAAGCGACAACGATTTGTCCATTAACGTAAATACGATTAAAAAAATCGTAGGCAAACATTTTAATATTAAAATGGAAGATTTTAATTCCAAGCGCAAGACGCAGTCTATTGCGTGGCCGCGCCAGATAGCAATGTTTTTAACCACGGAACTGACGGATTTATCCCTGCCGGAAATCGGCCGGGAATTTAACCGCGACCACAGCACCGTGGTCCACGCGCGCGACTTGGTAAAAGAAAAAATAGAGACGGATCCGTTTTTTGCGGCCGAAATAAACCAAATTATTTTGGATATTAAGGCTGTGGATAAGTAGTATATAACCGGTGGATAACTTGGGAATAAGTTTAAAAAACGGCTAATAAAATTTTTTGCGGTGGATGATGTGGATAAAAAAACCGGGTTATACACAAGTAAACCCCAACAGTTGTATAGGTAAAATCACATTATCCACGCAATCAACAGGACATATAATAGAGATTAAGATATGAAAATAAATATTACTAAATCAACCTTTTTGGAAGGCATACAGATTGTTTCTTCGGGTGTTTCATCCAGAACCACGCTGCCTATCCTGCATAACTTTTTGATTGAGGCGCAAGCCGGAAAGTTAAAGTTGGTCCGTACCGATATGGAAATGGCCACCATCCACTATGTAAATGCAGAAGTGGAAGAAGAGGGCAGCATTACTGTACCGATAAAGGAATTTTCGGAAATTATCAAAAACTTACCCGATGATAAAGAAATCAACTTGTACACCGACGAAAACAATAAATTTCATATCAAATCCGGCAAGAGTAAATTTTGGGTAATCGGCACCCCCAAGTCCGAATACCCGGCTATTCCCGAGGTGGAACGCACGAACAGCGTTTCGTTGTCTCCCTTGGAATTGCAGGATATGGTGGTTAAAACCGCCTTTTCCGCTTCCACGCAGGAAACCCGCTATATTTTAAACGGCCTTTTGTGGAATAACACCCCTGAAAAGTTTGAAGTCGTCGCCACCGACGGCGGCCGCTTGGCGGTGGCCTCGCACGCATCTTTGCCGGGCAGCAACGAATTTAAAATTATTATTCCCACTAAGATTTTGAACGAAGTCTGCCGCTATATCACCATTGCCAAACCGGGCAAGGACGATATGATTGAAGTAAACGTGGCTTCCAACCAAGTCAGTTTTATGATGAAGGAAACCACCTTTATTTCCCGCTTGATTGAAGGCAATTTTCCGAATTACAACCAAGTAATTCCCACCAAAAAGAACCTTGGTTTTGAAGTATTTACCAAGGATTTGCTGGCTTCCACCCGCCGCGCGAAACTTTGTATCGGGGAATTTGGCGCACTCGTTAAATTCAAATTGGAAAATAACAATTTGACGATTTCCGCCAACTCCCAAAAGATGGATTTTACAGACGAATTACCCGTAGAATACACGCAGGAAGCCTTTGATGTGGCCTTTAACCCGGATTATATTATTGACGTACTGAAAAACATCGCTACGGAAAAGGTTTCTTTTTCGTTTGTAAACGCTTCCCAGCCTGTACTGGTGGAACCGGTGGGCGATACGATGTTTAAATATGTCATTATGCCGGTGCGCGCTTAATGAAGTTCGGCCAAAACCCCAAAAAAGAGTGGCGTTCCAGCGCGGAACTGGAAAACCGTTTTAACGGCCTAAACCGCCGTTTAAACAGGCTTATGATCTTGGACCACGTATGGAACCAACTTATTGGAAATAAAGCCAAATTTTGGGTATTAAAGGCCGTTAAAGACGATACGCTCTATGTGCAGGTCAAAATTTCGGTGGCTAAGAACGAATTAATCGCCCGCCGCCAGCAGTTAATTAAAGAACTGAACAAACATTTTGAGCAGCCGTGGATCGGAAAGATAGAAATACAATAGATTTGCCGTATTTACATTAAGGAGTTGTAAATGACAACCGAAGAACAGAAAGAGAAGGATTACGATTCTTCCAAAATTACCGTTTTAGAGGGATTGGAAGCGGTCCGCAAACGTCCGGCTATGTACATTGGCTCTACGGGGCTTCCCGGGCTTCACCACTTGGTGTACGAAGTGGTGGATAACTCTGTGGACGAAATTTTAGCCGGCGGGGCCACTACCATCACCGTTACGATTAAAGATGATATGACCTGCTCTATTCAGGACGACGGGCGCGGTATCCCCGTGGACCTGATGAAGAACGCCAAGGACGCCAAACTGCGCAATAAATCCGCGCTGGAAGTGGTAATGACCGTTCTCCACGCGGGCGGTAAGTTTGACAGCGGAGCTTATAAAGTGTCCGGCGGTTTGCACGGCGTGGGTGTGTCCTGCGTAAACGCTTTGTCTGAAACAATGGAAGTGGAAGTCCGCCGCAACGGGCATATCCACTACCAGTGCTACCACCGCGGTAAACCTGCCGAACCGGTTAAAGTGATCGGCGATACCGACGAACACGGTACCAAGGTTACCTTCCACGCAGATAAAGAAATCTTCGGCGATGTGGCCTTTTCCTATGAAACTATCGGCAACCGCTTGCGCGAACTTGCGTTCTTAAACGCGGGCATCAAAATTATTTACACCGATGAACGCAAGGAAGACAACCAAACCGTTACCTTCCATTACGAAGGGGGGATTGCCCAGTTTGTTAAGTATTTAAATACCAATAAAACCGTTATCAACCCGGAACCGATTTATTTAACCAAAGAGGTGGGGGATAATTATATTTCCTTTGCTATTCAGTATAACGAAAGTTATTCTGAAAACGTGTTTTCGTTCGTTAATAATATTCACACCGTGGAAGGCGGTACGCATTTAAGCGGTTTCCGCTCTTCGCTTACGCGTATTATTAATGAATACATCAAGAATAACAACCTTTCCAAACATAAAGATATTTCTGTGGGCGGGGATGATATTAAAGAAGGTTTGACGGCTGTTTTGTCCGTCAAAATTCCGCACCCGCAGTTTGAAGGGCAGACCAAAACCAAATTGGGCAACTCGGAAGTGGAAGGTATTGTCCGCTCTGTGGTGAGTGATACTCTTTCTACGTTCTTTGAAGAGAACCCCAAAACGGCCCGCGCCATTTGCGAAAAATGCGTCGGCGCCGCGGTGGCGCGTGAAGCCGCCAGAAAGGCGCGCGATTTAACCCGCCGCAAAGGTGCCTTGGAGGGGGGCGGACTGCCGGGTAAACTGGCCGACTGCCAAGAAAAAGATTCCGCCAAGTGCGAACTCTTCCTCGTAGAAGGGGACTCCGCAGGCGGTTCTGCCAAACAAGGGCGCGACCGTGTGTTCCAGGCCATTTTGCCGTTGCGCGGTAAAATTATCAACGTGGAAAAAGCCCCGCTTGTGAAGATTTTGTCCAGCGATACCGTGCGCGACTTAATCGCCGCCGTCGGTACGGGCGTAGGCGAAGGGGAAGGCGGTTTTGATATTGCTAAACTCCGCTATCACAAAATTATTTTAATGGCTGATGCTGATGTGGATGGACAGCACATTTCTACCTTGCTTTTGACGTTCTTCTACCGCCAGTTAAAGCCGCTTATTGAAAACGGCCACGTCTATTTGGCCCAGCCGCCTTTGTACAAGGTGAAAAAGGGCAAAGTGGAACAGTATCTGCAAACCGAAGACCAAATGCAGCAATGGCTGATGAAGGAAGGCCTTGCCACCGTTACGGTTACGGATATGAAGAAACAGGAAGCCCTGTCCGGCGACCAGTTGCGCGATTTGCTTAAAATTCTGCGCGACGTGGAAGACACCTTGGGCAAACTGGAAGTTAAAAATATTACGCTTTCCGATTTTATGGCGTTCCTCGCCGAAGGCAAAGTGCCGGTGTACCGCATCCCGTTAAGAAGCGGCGGTTTCCGCTATTTCTATACGGAACAGGAATACCGCGAATACGAGGAACAGTATATGCAGGAAAAACGCGACGAATTAGCCGCCGACGGCGTGGATATTGCCACCGTCAGCAATGATTCGCTCGTGCCGGAACACCAGAGCCTCTTTGAGTTTGGCAAATTGCTGGCTGACGAAAAGAAGATGGAAGTCTTCGGCTTTACGTTTGCCCAATACCCGGTGATTGAAAACGAAAAAGAACGTATCAATCCGCTGTTTAAAGTCAATAACGGCAAGACCGACGCCTTGGTATATAGTTTGGCGGAACTCTTGCACGCGGTAAAGGAAGCCGCTTCCTCCGGCGCTACGATTCAGCGCTACAAAGGTTTGGGTGAAATGAACCCCGAACAGTTGTGGGAAACCACTATGGACCCGGCCAAACGCAAACTTATTCAAGTAAAAATCAACGACGCCGCCGATACCGAACAGGCGTTTACGATGTTGATGGGCGACAAGGTGGAGCCGCGCCGCGACTTCATCCAATCGCACGCCTTGGAAGTAAAGAACTTGGATATTTAATATACGGGGCGTTTAACGCCCCACAGATTTAATCCGTAACAGGAGATATTTTTAAATGAGCGAAGAAATGAACAACCAGCCCCAAGCCCAAAATACCAATGTGGACTTGTTCGGCAATATTCAGCAGCGCGATATCGCGGGCGAAATGCGTTCTTACTACATTGATTACGCTATGAGTGTAATCGTAGGCCGCGCGTTGCCCGATGTGCGCGACGGTTTGAAGCCGGTACACCGCCGTGTGTTATATTCTATGAACGAAATGGGCCTCAAATACAATAAGGCCTATAAGAAATCCGCCCGTGTAGTGGGTGATGTACTCGGTAAATATCACCCGCACGGCGACACAGCCGTATATGATACGCTCGTGCGTATGGTGCAGGACTTTTCCTTGCGCAAACCTTTGATTGACGGTCAGGGCAACTTCGGTTCTATTGACGGCGACTCCGCCGCCGCTATGCGTTACACCGAGTGCCGCTTGCAGCGCATTTCCGAAGAAATGCTGGGCGACTTGGACAAAGACACCGTCAAAATGATTCCCAACTACGACGGCTCCTTAATGGAACCATCCGTCTTGCCGGCTAAACTCCCTGCCTTGCTCGTAAACGGTTCCGCCGGTATCGCCGTAGGTATGGCCACCAATATTCCTACGCACAACTTGGGCGAAGTCTGCGACGGTATTATCGCTTATATCCACAACCCCGACATTTCCACCAAGGAAATGATGAAGATTATCAAGGGGCCGGACTTCCCCACGGGCGCCATTATCCGCGGTACGAAGGGAATTTATGAATACTTTGAAACGGGCCACGGCAGCGTAAAAGTGCAGGCCAGCACCGAAATTGAAGAGCGCAAAAACGGCCGCGAAGCCATTATCGTAACCGCTATTCCGTACCAGGTAAACAAAACTGCGCTTATTGAGAGCATTGTCGCCCTCGTGCGCGATAAAAAAGTTACCGATATTTCCGATATCCGCGACGAGTCGGACAGACGCGGTATGCGCTTGGTAATTGAGGTAAAACGCGACGGTAACGCCCAAGTGGTGTTAAACCACCTCTTTAAGCATACCCAGTTGCAAACCTCGTTCCCGGTCAATATGTTGGCGATTGTGGACGGCCGCCCGCGTGTGCTGTCTCTCAAAGAAGTAATGAAGGCCTATGTAAAGCACCGCCAAGAGGTTATTACCAACCGCACAAAATTTGATTTAAATAAAGCACAAAGACGTGAACACGTTTTGAACGGTTTACTGGTGGCTATTGCCAATATGGACGAAGTCGTCGCCATTATCCGCAAAGCCAAGGACCCGACCGAAGCCAAATTTACGTTAATGCAACGCTTTAACTTGTCCGAAGTGCAGGCGCAGGCTATTTTGGATATGCGCTTACACCAGTTGACGCAACTGTCCGCGCTCGCTATTGAAAACGAACGCAAGGACTTGCTCAAACTGATTGCGGAATTGCAGGATATTTTGGGCAACCCGCAGCGCATTTTGGATATCATCGTAGAAGAACTTACGCAGTTAAAGAAAGACTACAACGACCCGCGCCGCACCGAAATCGGCCCGGATATGACGGACTTCTCTATGGAAGATTTGATTGAGAAGGAAGATGTAGTCATCACTATTTCCAACGACGGCTACGCCAAACGCATCCCGCTCTCTACGTATAAGAGCCAGAACCGCGGCGGAAAGGGTATTATCGGCAGTAAAACGAAAGAGGAAGACTTTATGGAACACCTGTTTGTAACGTCTTCGCACTCTACTATTTTGCTGTTCACCAATCGCGGCCGCGTATTTGCGTTACGCGCCTTTGAAATCCCCGAGGGCAACCGTATGTCCAAGGGTAAGGCGATTGTCAACCTGTTGCAACTGACGGGCGAGGAAAAAGTAACTGCCGCCACCGCCATTGAAACGTTTGACAAAGAACATTGCGAAAATACGTACCTGACGATGTGCACCCGCTTGGGCACCATTAAGCGTGTGGCCTTGGGCGAATTTGCCAACATCCGCCGCTCCGGCATTATTGCCATCGGCTTGGAAGAAGGCGACGTGCTCGTCGGCGTACAGACCACGCACGGCAAATCGGATATTTTGATTGCCACCAAGAACGGCAAATCCATCCGCTTTGACGAAAACCAAGTGCGCTGTATGGGCCGCCCGGCCAAGGGTGT
Source organism: Candidatus Avelusimicrobium stercoris (assembly GCF_002437085.1). Lineage (NCBI taxonomy): Bacteria > Pseudomonadati > Elusimicrobiota > Elusimicrobia > Elusimicrobiales > Elusimicrobiaceae > Candidatus Avelusimicrobium > Candidatus Avelusimicrobium stercoris. Next base: position 34,086 of record NZ_DJOA01000018.1, read on the forward strand.
GCGCGCCATTAACTTAGGCGCCGGCGATGTAGTGGTGGGTATGGAACAAGCCCCCAACGACGAACCGCAGCCCGATGTGCTCTCCGTCTGCGAAAACGGCTTTGGTAAACGCACGGAATTTAGCGAATACAAACGCCAGAACCGCGGCGGTATGGGTGTAATTACCATTAAAACCAGCGCGCGCAACGGCTCGGTAGTGGGCATTAAACTGGTGGACGAAACGAAAGACTTGATGATTGTAACCGAAAAGGGGATGACCATCCGCGTCCGTTGTGCCGATATCCGTTCCGTCAGCCGCAACTCCCAAGGGGTTACGCTGGCCAAAATGGACGAAGGCGACAAAATTGCCCGTATTGCTCCCGTCGTTAAAGACGAGGAAGAAGCCGAATCGGACGAAAAATAAGCCGCTAACGGATTAGATTAAAAGCCCCGGTGGGTGATATAACCCGCCGGGGTTTTTGCGTGTTACAGGAGTGTTTTGATTGTTCTTCGTAATGTTTTTATAACATTGGTGGTTATTCTGAACAGCCACCCTTATTGCTAGGCGGCACCCCGTAGTGTTTCTGTACGGGGACTATTGATCGGCTTCAGAATCTACTTTTTGGGGTGTTAGTCGTTGTCGTCATCCCCGAGTGTTTTTGTCGGGGAACTGTTGTTTTTTTAAAAAGAGGAAAACGACAGATACTGGACAGAAACTTTCCAGTATGACTTTTTTATTTAACAACGACAAGTTTCGTTAGAGCTCGACATAACAGAATAGTGTGGCTCCACCAATCATTAGCCTTGCGTATAGAGTAGCGGCGCGCAACGTGCCGTTTCGTTCGGGCGCGTCATAACAAACGCAGTGTTGCTCAATGAATCACTAGGCTCGCGCATAGAGTAGCGGCGCGCAGCGTGCGGCCCGCAGGGCAGGGTGTTTACAAGAGGGCGCGAAAGTGGTATAAGAATAATAGGGGAAATCTACTATGAGGACAAATCCGCATATTTTAGAAATAAATACGCGTTCCTGGTTAAGACGCCTGGAAACGCAGTTGGGCCGGCCTGTAACCTTGGCGACGATTCCGGATGAACATTGGGACAGAATCAAGGAAGCGGGCTTTGACGCCGTGTGGCTGATGGGGGTATGGAAGTTAAGCCCGGCGGCAGAAAAAATTGCGCGTGAGCATAAGGATATCCAAGCGCAAATCCGGGCGATAAAGCCGGATTTCAAGCCGGAGGATATCACGGCTTCGCCGTACGCCGTATATGAATACACCGTGGATGACACTTTGGGCGGGGACGCGGCGTTGCGTGAATTACGCGGCAAATTAAACAGCCGGGGCATCTGCCTGCTGTTAGACTTTGTGGGCAACCATACGGCTATTGACAGCCCAACGGTTACCGCACAACCCGATTTGTATATTAATACCGGTAAAAATATGCCTAAATCGCACCCGGATTGGTTCTTCAAAAACCCGGACGGCGTGTATATTGCCCACGGGCGCGACCCGTACTTTGCTCCGTGGACCGATACGGCGCAACTGAACTATTTTAACCCCAAAACGCGGGAATTTATGTTGCAAAACTTACTGCGCGTGGCCGATATGTGCGACGGCGTGCGTTGCGATATGGCAATGTTGCAGTTAAATAAAGTCCAGCGCGATACTTGGTGGGAATTTATCGGTAGCGATTTGCCCAAAGAGGAATTTTGGCGCCAAGCGTTGGACAGCGTGCGCGAAAAACACCCGGAATTTACCTTCATCGCCGAAGTGTATTGGGGATTGGAGTGGGATATCCAGGAAATGGGCTTTGATTATACGTATGATAAAGTGCTTTATGACCGCCTGCGCTTTTCCAACGCCGAGGACATTAAAGGCCACTTGGGCGCGGAACATTTGTTTCAAATGCGCTCTATCCGCTTTATCGCCAACCACGACGAAGAGGAAAGTTTAAAGGCCTTCGGTAAAGAAAAATCCTTGGCGGCCAGCACAATTATCGCCACCTTGCCCGGCGCGCGGATGTTCCATTATTTCCAAATTTTGGGCCGCCCGGCGCGTATGCCTATCCAGTATGTAAACGACACCTTCACGGAAAATGCCGAGGTAAAGGCGTATTATATGCGCTTGTTGCAGATTGCTTCCGCTCCGGCGTTTCACGGGGGCCAATGGTCTCTGCGCGATGTAACCCCGGCCGAAATGGGCAATGACAGTTACCGCAATATTTTGTCTTGGCAGTGGAAACAAATGAACACGGGCAAAATGGTCATTATCAATTACAGCGGCGCACCTGCCAAAGGCCGCCTGCATATGAAGGGCGTTTATGGCCCCAACAGCCAAGTAACCGAGGAGTTCACGGGTGAAAAACTGACCGTTACGCCGGAAATGCTTTCCCAAGGGTATGTAGTGGATTTAAAGCCCTACGAAAGCAAAATCTTTACTTACACCGTGTAAGGCAAGAGCAAAATTTGCATATAAAAAACCCGCGGGCAGTTGGACGCGGGTTTTTTATATTATTTGTGCTAAAAAAGTGCGCAGGGTTGCTAAATTTAATACAATACTAATAAGCGGCGGTTGTACGACTTAAAAAGGTAGATTTTTTGCCCAAATTGTTTTATAATATTAAGTGTACTTACCGCCCGGTAAATAAACCGGGGGATACCTATGGCGCTGGGACCTTTTACCAAACAGGACCATTTGCAAATTACGACGTTAGGCTTGGAGTTTGCCGTGTCGGAAATCTTGGGCGCTTACGTAGGGTACAGGCTGGATGAAAAATTAAACACAAGCCCGTGGTTTTTAATCGGGGGCGTGATAGCCGGGTTTGCATTGGGCTTTTACCAAATTTTGCGTTCGGCCAAACAGATGCAAAAGGACGCCGCAACTTTAAAAAAGGCAGATAAAAAAGATGGACGTAGCTGAAATAATTTCTCATCATATTTTGGACCACGATTGGGGCGTATCCCTGGGTGGTTTCCGTATTCCGCTTACCACGCATAGCGTTACGATTTTGGCGGTAAGCGTATTGCTGTTCTGTGCGTTGTGCTGGATTGCCCGCGTGCGCCAAAGCCGTTCCGGCCGCCTGCTTACGGCGCTGGCGGAAGAATATGTGCTGTTCATCCGCGACGGTATGGTACTGCCCAATATGGGTAAAGAAGGCAAGGGCTTTCTGCCGTATTTCTGCACGCTGTTTCTGTTTATTTTGTTTGTAAACTTGGCGGGTATGATTCCCGAAATGAAGACCGCCACTTCTAACATTTCCGTTACGGCCGCCTTGGCGTTGTGCTCGGGCGGGCTTATCTTGTACAGCGGGCTTAAATTCCACGGCATTATTGGCTTTTTAAAGGGGTTTGTGCCATCGGGTACGCCCGGTTGGCTGGTGCCGCTTATCTTTCCGCTGGAAGTCATCAGTTTGATTATCAAGGTGTGCGTGTTGGCTATCCGTTTGTTTGCCAATATGCTATCTGGCCATATGGTGCTGATTTGCTTGCTGTTGATTATTTTTATTGTCGGGCAAATGCACATTGCGGCGGGCGCGGGTGCGCTGCTGCCGGCGATGTGCTTGGAAATTTTTATGACGTGTCTGGAACTGTTGGTAGCGTTTTTACAGGCGTATGTGTTTACGTTGCTGACGGCTATTTTTGCAGGATCTGTTATTCATACGCATTAATTTGAAAAATCTATCAAGGGGATTACCCCAAAGGAGAAGAACTTATGGAACTCGTAGCACTTAAATATATTGCCGCCGGTATCGGCGCGGGACTTACCGTCATTGGCGCGGGGCTCGGTTTGGGTAAAATCGGCACCGCCGCTTTGGAAGGCACCGCCCGCCAGCCGGAAGCCGGTTCCGACCTTCGCACCACGATGATCATCATCGCCGCGTTGTTGGAAGGCGCCGCTATGTTGGGCTTGGTTATCTGCTTGCTCACGATGGTAATGAAATAAACTTAAAAAGAGTAATCTATGGAAGATTTATTGAAGCCTGATTACGGCGTACTCGCTTTGACGGTTTGCAATTTTTTGCTGCTCGTCTATTTGCTTAAAAAGTTTGCGTGGAACCGCATCATTGGTGCCTTGGAATCGCGTGAACAGCAAATAGCGCAGGACAAATTGCAAGCCCAACAAGCGCGCGAGGCTGCGGAAAAAGTCAAACGCGAATTGGACGAAAAATTGTCCCAAATCGCGGACGAAGCCGCTAAAAAAATGGCCGAAGCCGTAAAAATGGGCGAAACGCAAAAAGAACAACTCTTGGCTACGGCCAAAGAGCAGTCCGAACGCCTGGTAGAACAGGCCAAAGCGCAAATTGAAGCCGAAAAGAACAAAGCGCTTTCGGACGTACGTGGTGAAATTGCCCGCGTGAGCGTGTTGGCTGCTTCCAAGGTAATTGAACAGCAGTTGAACGAAGACTCTGCCAAAGCCGTGGTGGACCGCGTGCTGGCGGAAGTAAAGGCGAAGTAATATGAACAGTTCAGACAGAATTGCGGTGCAGCGCTACGCCGCCGCCTACAATGCGTTAAGCGCCACGAACGAAGAGGCCGCCCAACGGGCGCAATCTTTACAAGTGGCCGCCGAAGCGTTGGCAGGCGTGCAGACGTATATGTCCAGCCCGCGCATTTCCACGGATGCCAAAAAACAAACCGTCAAGGAAGCGCTTAAAGCGTTGCCCGAGGCGGCTTCGTTTGTGGAAGTGCTGCTGGACGCGAAACGCTACGCGCTGTTGGACGCCGTCGTCCGCCGTGTGGGGGAACTGTTGGATGAACGGTTGGGCATTTTGCGCGCGGAGGTTATTTCCGCCCGCGCACTCAGTGAGGCCCAGCAACGCCAAACCGAAGAAGCCCTTTCCGCGCGTTACGGCGGAGAGGTAAAAGCGATTTTTAAAACGAACCCGGCCCTCTTGGGCGGACTCCAAATTTGGTGCCGGGGGGAACTGATAGACGGCAGTCTGCAAGGGCGTTTAGCCAAGTTGCAGGCGGAACTAGCACAGTAACAATGGTAATTATATGGCAATCAGACCAGAAGAAATAACCAATATCATTAAAGAAAAGATTGAACACTTTGACGCGTCCGCCGATGTCAACGAAGTGGGTACCGTTATCCAAGTAGGGGACGGTATCGCCCGCGTACACGGGTTAAACAACGTAAAAGCATCGGAATTGGTGGACTTCGGCAACGGAGTGAAAGGTATGGCGCTGAACCTGGAATACGACAACGTCGGCTGCGTGCTGATGGGGCCGGACCACTTGGTTCACGAAGGCGGTACCGTTAAACGCACCGGCGAAGTTATCAGCATCCCCGTAGGCGCGGATATGATTGGCCGCGTGGTGGACCCGCTCGGCAACGCGTTGGACGGCAAGGGCGCGGTAAAGACCGACAAAAATATGCCGCTGGACATTGTAGCCCCCGGTATTATTGACCGCCAGCCCGTCAAACAGCCGCTCCAAACCGGTATCAAAGCCATTGACGCTATGGTGCCGATTGGTAAGGGCCAGCGCGAACTTATCATTGGCGACCGCCAAACGGGTAAAACCGCTATCGCGGTGGACGCCATTATCAACCAAAAGAATATTCCCGCTTCCGAACGTTGCATTTGTATTTATGTGGCCGTAGGCCAAAAACAGAGCACGGTGGCCCAAGTGGTCAAAACCTTGACCGACTTCGGCGCTATGGACTATACGATTGTAGTGTCCGCCACCGCTTCGGATCCGGCTTCCCTTTTGTACATCGCCCCGTACGCGGGTTGCGCTATCGGCGAATACTTTATGTGGCAGGGCAAAGACGTGCTTATCGTGTATGACGATTTGTCTAAACACGCGCAGGCCTACCGCCAGATGTCCTTGCTGTTGCGCCGTCCGCCAGGCCGCGAAGCCTATCCCGGCGACGTATTTTACTTGCACTCCCGCTTGTTGGAGCGCGCGTGCAAACTTTCCAAAGAAAACGGCGGCGGCTCCATTACCGCTTTGCCGATTATTGAAACGCAGGCCAACGACGTTTCCGCGTATATTCCGACCAACGTAATTTCTATTACCGACGGTCAGATTTACCTGGAAAGTAGTCTGTTTTTAAGCGGCATTAAGCCGGCTATTAACGTCGGTTTGTCCGTATCCCGTGTGGGCGGCTCGGCCCAGCGCAAAACGATGCGCAAGGTGGCCGGTACGCTGCGTATTGACTTGTCCCAGTACCAGGAATTGGAGGGCTTTGCCCAATTCGGTTCCGAACTGGATAAAGAATCCCAGCGCCAAATCGCCCGCGGTAAACGTATGACGGAACTCTTGAAACAGAACCAGTATTCTCCTATGAAAGTAGGCGAAGAAGTGCTGGTGCTTTACGCAGGTACGCACGGCTATTTGGACACGGTGGAAGTAAGCGACGTGTTGGAATACGAAAAACAACTCCTCGCCTATGCCCGCGCCGAACGCCCGGACGTGCTGGATACGCTCAATGCCTCTGTGGAACTGACCAAAGAAGTGGAAGACAAAATGGTCAGCGCGTTGGACGCGTTTAAAACGGTTTTCAAACCTTCGCAACAGGAGAAATAAATGGACGCTAAAACCAAGAAAAAATACCTGGTTACCGGCGGCGCCGGATTTATCGGCAGCAACATTGCCAAAACGCTGGAAGCCCAGGGACACGAAGTAACCGTCTTGGATGATTTTTCCAAGAACGGACATTTCAAAAACTTAATCGGTTTTAAAGGCGACGTTATTACGGCCGACCTGTTTGAATATATGCCGACCGATATGTATTTTGACGCCATCTTCCACGAAGCGGCTATTACCGATACCACGGTAATGGATCAAAAGGCGATGATGGAACAAAACGTGGAAGCGTTCAAAAACTTACTCGCTTTTGCGGCGGATAACGAAATTAAAAAGGTCATTTACGCCTCTTCCGCGGCCACTTACGGCAACGGGCCCGTCCCCAATGTGGAAACGCAGCCCACGCACCCGGAAAACGTCTATGGCTTCTCCAAGGCCATTATGGATAACGTAGCCCGCCAATTTGCCGACGACAACAACGATATGAAGATTATCGGCTTGCGCTATTTTAACGTATATGGTCCCGGTGAATATTTTAAGGGCAAAATGGCCAGTATGGTCTATCAGTTGTACAACCAGATGAAGGCCGGCAAACGCCCGCGCGTGTTTAAACACGGCGAGCAAATGCGCGACTTTGTATATGTAAAGGATATCGTTAAAATCAACCTCTGCGCCTTGAACAACGGCAAAGAAACGGGCGTTTACAACGCCGCTACGGGTATTCCGCGCGATTATAACGACATTATCAAATGCTTGAACAAAGAACTGGGCACCAACTTGGAACCCGAATACATTGACAATCCGTATCCGTTCTTCCAGTTAAAGACCCAGGCGGACATTACCAAATCCAAAGAAAAACTGGGCTACGAGCCGGATTACTCGCTGGAAGCGGGTATTGCGGATTACGTGTCCATTTTGGAAGGCCGCAACAAATAAGGAACCGCTATGGAATCGTTAAGGGACATACGGCAAAATATTAAAGCCATCAAATCCACGCAGCAGATTATGCAGACGATGAAGATGATCTCCAACGCCCGCATCCGCCGCGCGCAGGACGCGATGACCGCCGCCCGTCCGTTCGCCAAAAAGATGTACCAAATGGTGGACGATTTAAAGCAGGATATCTTGGCTATGCCACAGCCGGATGACGTGGCAGAAAGTTGGGCCGGACGCTTTTTTATCAACAAGACGGGGAACCCGAAGAAGGTCGGGCTCCTCGTCATTACGGGTGATAAAGGGCTGGCGGGCTCGTTTAACGCCGTTATTCTGCGCAGCGCGCTGCACTTTTTAAAGGAAAACCAAGACAAGGAAATTTTCGTCTTTGCCGTGGGCAAAAAAGGGCGCGATTTTCTGGCGCGTTTAAAAATGCCGAACCTGCATTTGGTATATGAAAGCGTAGGTATCTTTCCAAAGGTGTCTTACGCGCACGCCGAACTGTTGGGCGAAGCGGTGCTCAAAACGTATTTTGAGCAAAACCTCGGCTCCGTAACGCTGATTTACAACGACTTTAAATCCTTGGCCAGCCAAAACTTGGTGGAGCAGAAGTTATTGCCCTTCCATTTTGAAGCCACGGAAAGCAAAAAGGACGAAAGCGACTTTTTATTTGAACCGGGTATGCTGGAAATTTTTAAACTCTTGGTGCCCCGCTTGGTAAAGGCCAATATGTACCGTATGCTGCTGGAATCGCAGGCAGCCAACTTGGCCGCTACTATGAACGCGATGGACGCCGCCAGCAAAAACGCCGGGGAACTGGTAGCCGCGTTGGGCGTAAAACTCAACAAAGTGCGCCAGGCCAGCATTACGAACGAAATTTTGGATATTGTGAACGGGGCCGAAGCCCTGAACAGTTAATTCTACAATACAGGAAACCATATGAAGACTGGAAAAGTAATTCAAATCATTGGCGCGGCTGTGGACGTGCAGTTTGAACAAGACCACCTGCCCGCCATTGAGAACGCCATTGAAATAGAAATGGACGGCGGAAAAAAGATTGTGGCCGAAGTTGCCCAGCAGATGGGCGACGGGATTGTGCGCTGCGTATCTTTGGAAAGCACCGACGGTCTCCAACGCGGCGCCAAAGCCGTGGATACCGAAGGGCCTCTGTCCGTGCCGGTGGGGGAAGCGTGCCTGGGCCGTTTGATGAACGTGCTGGGCAAAGCGCAAGACCACAAGGGCGACATCAAGGCCGCTATGAATATGCCTATTCACCGCGACCCGCCGACCCTGGAAGACCAAAACCCGACCCCGGAAATTTTTGAAACCGGTATTAAAGTTATTGACCTGATTGCCCCGTATATGAAGGGTGGTAAAGTAGGTTTGTTCGGCGGCGCCGGCGTAGGAAAGACCGTACTTATTATGGAACTGATTAACAACGTGGCGCGCGAACACCACGGCAGTTCCGTATTCGGCGGCGTGGGGGAAAGAAGCCGCGAAGGCAACGATTTGATGCTGGAAATGAGCGAATCCAAACTTTCGGACGGCAGCACCGTATTGGACAAAACCGTATTGGTTTACGGCCAGATGAACGAACCGCCAGGTGCCCGTGCCAAAGTAGCCTTGACCGCTCTTACGCAGGCGGAATACTTCCGCGACGTAAAAGGCCAAGATGTGTTGTTGTTCTTGGATAACATCTTCCGCTTTGTGCTCGCTAACTCCGAAGTGTCCGCGCTCTTGGGCCGTATGCCCTCCGCGGTAGGTTACCAGCCGACGCTTAACACCGAAATCGGTAACTTGCAGGAACGTATTACTTCCACCAAGAAGGGCGCTATTACGTCTATTCAGGCCGTATATGTGCCAGCCGACGACTTGACCGACCCCGGTGTGGCGGCTACGTTTACGCACTTGGATTCCACGTCTGTATTGTCGCGCCAAATTGCCAGTTTGGGTATTTACCCGGCCGTGGACCCCTTGGAATCCACGTCCCGCATTTTGGACCCGCGCATTATCGGCGCCGAACATTATAATGTTTCCCAAAGTGTGCGCAAAATCTTGCAGAAATACAAAGATTTGCAGGATATTATCGCCATTTTGGGTATGGACGAACTCGGCGACGAGGACAAAAAGACCGTGGCCCGCGCCAGAAGAATCCAAAAGTTCTTGTCTCAGCCGTTCTCTGTGGCCGAACAGTTTACGGGGCACCCGGGCAAATACGTCAAATTGGCCGATACCATTAAAGCCTTTAAGGGTATTGTGGACGGCGAATACGACCATATCCCGGAATCGTGCTTCTATATGTGCGGCGGCATAGAGGATGTGTTGGCCAATTACGAAAAAGTAAAAGACAAAGAGTAATTTATGGCTAAAAAACTGACCCTTAACCTGATTACGCCGGAAAAACCGCTTATTTCCAACCTGGAAGTGGATATGGTTGTTCTGCCCGCTTTACTGGGGGAAATGGGTATTCTGCCCGGGCACGTCAAAACGATTGTGCAGTTGGGTATGGGTTCCCTGCGTTATAAAAAGGACGGGAAGGAAGAAGAGTTTGCCGCATTGGGCGGGTTTGTGGAAGTGCTCAACGATGTGGTAAATGTATTTGCCGAAAGCGCCGCCTTGGCGGACGAGATTGACGAGGAGGCCGAAAAGCAGAAGATTAAAAAGGCCAAGGAGTCCCTCTCCGGCAAAGATGCCGATATTGATTTTGAACTCGCGGAAATGGAATTAAAGCAAGCCATTGCTCGTATGAAGGTCAAAAAGCGGCATATTTAGCAGTATTTAGACTTATATACCCCGCTGGGAGAAAGTTTCCCGGCGGGGTATTTTTACGCCTTTAAAAGGGTATTTGGCCGCAAGAAGCCATAAAAAAGCCCGCACCACATAAGCGGTACGGACTTTACTTGCTGCAAGAACGCTCTTAGGCGGCTTTTACCACGTCCACCAATTTCTTGAAGGACACGGGGTCTTTAATCGCCATTTCAGACAACATTTTGCGGTTAAGCGTAATGTTGGCTTTGGCCAAGCCGCTGATGAATTTGGAGTAAGACAAACCTTCTTCTCTCACCGCGGCGTTGATGCGGGTAATCCACATCTGGCGGTAAGTGGTTTTTTTGTCTTTGCGGTCCACATAAGCGTGCACGCCGGAGTGATCCAGCTGCTGGGTGGCCATACGCAAGCGGCGGGATTTATCTCCGTAATAGCCGCTGGCTCTTTTCAATACTTTTTTCTTTCTCGCGTGTCTCGCGACGCTGAATTTAATTCTCATTTTCTACCTCTTATTTGGCCATCGGGAGATATTTTTCCAAAATCTTCCCTTTGTTGGACTCAGGCGTAATGACGCCGGTCTTTCTCATTTCGTGCTTCCGGGAGGCAGAAACAGGCGTAAGCAAGTGTTTTCTGCCGGCTTTTCTGTGGGTAAACTTACCCGTGGCGGTTTTTCTGAAGCGTTTTTTACCACCGCTATGGTTTTTCAATTTAGGCATTGTTAATATTACCTCTGTTTAATTAGCCCTTTTTCAGAACGACCTACGCCGGGAGCCGGTCAAGCCCCGTACGCAGTACACTAAAAAGGACCTAAAAATCTGTTTAGTTTTTGGGCACAAACGTCATAGACATACGGTTGCCCAACTGCTGCAAGCCGCCGTCCACATTGGCGATTTCGGCCAAGCGTTTGGCCGTATCGTTCAAAATTTGGATGCCAATGTCTTTGTGCTGGTTTTCGCGCCCGTGGAACACCACTACAAAACGCACCATATCCTTCTTACGCAAAAATTCTTCAATTTGGCGGATTTTTACGTCCAAATCGTGCGCGGCAATGCGCGATTTAATGCGTAACTCCTTCAAGGTTACTTTGGCTTGTTTCTTTTTGGCTTCCGCGGCTTTTTTACCCTGTTCGTACACATACCGGTTGTAATCAAGTATCTTACAGACAGGAGGTTGGGCGTTGGGGGAAATTTCCACTAAGTCCAACTCTTGTTCCTTAGCCAGGGCGATGGCTTGCGCCACCGGCAAAATGCCGACCATACTTCCGTCGGAATTAATCACGCGCACTTCGGGTACGCGGATGTTCTGGTTTCTGCGGTAGAGATCTTTTTTGTATTCTCTTCTGTTATCAAATCTGGCCATTATCTATATATTTTCTTTTTGCAAAAATTGTCCCCATACGGGAACATTTTTATTATACAAACTTACTATACAGGGTGTCAAAATTATTGAGCCTGTTCCGCCCGGTAAGTAAGCGTTCCGTTTTCGTACAGTTCCCACGCGGCGGGCAAGCGTTTAAGGAGCATCTTTTTGCCGCTCCATTGGGGGCCGTCTTGCGTGAAAGAGCGGGTTAATACTTGGGTTCCGCCCTTGGTGAACACCTCGGCCTGCGTGCCGTCCGCCGATAAAATGACGTACGCGACAAATTGCGCGCCGTCCGTTTGGGCGGTTTGGTTCAGGCGGATGCCCGCTTCCCAGGGCTGCAAACACGCTTGTTTCACTTGGCTCCAAGTGGTGCCGGCGGAAGGGATGCAACCGTGATTGTCCCGGTCCGCACCCGTCAGCGGTCCGTTGGAAGCGCACGCGCCTAAGGTGCCCGCTAAAAGCATTGTAAAAAGGACTTTTCTGTTCATACTTATATTTTACCACAAACCCGCGTGCGGTGCCCCTGCAAGGACGACGTAAATTTGCTAAAATAAATATAAACTTTTATTTAAAATTTGTACGCTTTATACAGGTGGAAACTATGAGTAACAGAAGAATGGCCCGTGAGTGTGCCCTACAATCGCTTTACTACGCCGACAGTTCTAAATCGGCCGACGAAAACAATATCTTGCGTTACGCGGCGGATTTCAAGCACGAACTGGGCGATTGCTACCCGTTCTGCGAAGAATTGGTTACCGGCACCACGGAGCACTTACCTGAAATTGATAAACTCGTTTCCTCTTATGCCAAAAATTGGACCATTGCCCGTATGTCGGCGGTGGACCGCTCTATTTTGCGTATGGCTACTTACGAAATGGTTTTCAGCCCCGAACGCACGCCCTTGGCCGCGATTATGGACGAAGCCATTGAACTGGCCAAAAAGTATTCCACCGAAAATTCCAGCAAATTCATTAACGGCTTGCTGGACCAACTGAAAAAAGAACGCAAATAAAAGTTATGCACCCGAAAGAAGAGATTGAGCGGCTTAAAAAACTGATCAATTATCACAATAATTTGTACTATAACTTGGACAATCCTGTCTTGTCCGATACCCAGTACGACGAACTTTACAAGCAACTTAAAGATTTAGAAGACCAATATCCGCAGTACCGCACTAAAAACTCTCCCACCCAGCGCGTGGGCGGGCAGGCGGGCAATTTGTTTACGCCCGTTAAGCACGCCGTGCCGATGATGTCCTTGGATAACTCCTATTCCCCTGACGAAATACGGGAGTGGTACGCCCGCGCGGAAAAAATTTTGCAGCGCAACGATTTTGAAATGGTGGTAGAGGGCAAAATTGACGGTGTTTCCTGCTCTCTTACCTACGAAAACGGTATTTTGATTACCGCCGCCAGCCGCGGGGACGGCAAAGTGGGCGAGGACATTACGTCTAACGTCCGCACCATTAAAAATATCCCGCAAAAGATAGCAAACGCCCCCGCCGGGCTTTTGGAAGTGCGCGGCGAGGTGTATTTGGATAAAAAAGATTTGGCCGCCCTGAACGAACGCCAGCAACTAAAAGGCGATAACATTTTTGCCAATACCCGCAACGCCGCCGCCGGTTCCTTACGCCAAAAGGACCCGCTCATCACGGCCCAGCGGCCCCTTAAATTTTTTGCCCACTCCTTTGGTACGGGCGATATAGCGGCTGATAGTTTCAGCGGGTTTATTGATTTGTGCAAATCTTGGGGCTTTTCAGTTTGCCCCGTGCGTACCAAAACTACGCTTATCAGCGATGTAATCCGTTTTTATAACCAGTTTGACTCTGCCCGCCACCAATTGCCCTTTGATGTGGACGGGCTCGTGGTAAAGGTAAACCGCTTTGAGGACCAGCGGGTTTTAGGCGTAACGGCCAAAAGCCCGCGCTGGGCGATTGCCTTTAAATACCCGGCTCCGCAAGCCACTACGACGGTTAAAAACATTATCTTTTCCGTGGGCAGAAGCGGCGTAATTACCCCGGTGGCCGAATTGGAACCCGTGCCGTGTGCGGGGGTGATTATATCCAATACCACCTTGCACAATTTTGACGAAATCAAACGTTTGGGCGTGCGGGTGGGCGACCGCGTAATTATTGAGCGCGCCGGGGAAGTTATCCCTAAAATGGTAAAGGTGGTAGAGCAATTAGGCACGCAAGAAGTATTGCCTCCCGCCAAATGCCCTTCGTGCGGGGAACCCGTTTATAAAGAGCCCGACGAGGTGGGCTATTATTGCGTGAACCCCTCTTGCCCGGCCCAGTTGCGGGCGCGCCTACTTCACTTTGCTTCGCGCGGGGCGATGGATATTGAGGGTTTGGGCGATGTGGTAATGGATAAACTGCTGGAAAGCCAGTATGTAACCGACTTTGCCGACATCTACGGGCTGACGTTTCTGCACCTGCTCAATTTGGAAAACTTTAAAGACAAAAAGGCCCAAAACCTGCTGGACTCCATAGAAGCCAGCAAACAAAAGCCTTTATCCCGCTTGCTTTTTGCGTTGGGAATTGCGTTCGTGGGCGCGAAGACGGCTGAAATTTTGGCGGACAGATTCCGCACCTTGGACACCTTGAAGAACGCTTCCTTGGCTGAATTGCAGGCCGTGCCGGACGTGGGGGAGACGGTTTCGCAGAGTATTTACGATTTCTTCCATAGCCAAAGCGCGCTGGACCAAATTGAAAAGTTGCGCGCCGCCGGACTGAACTTTACCCAACCCAAAAAGGAACTCTCCGGCAACATTTTAGAGGGCAAAACGCTTGTATTTACGGGCGAACTCAAAACGATGACCCGCACCGAGGCTGAACGCTTGGCCAAGGAATACGGCGGCAAAGCCAGCGGAAGCGTCTCCAAAAAGACGGCCTATGTAGTGGCCGGGGAAGCCGCGGGCACCAAACTAAAAAAAGCACAGGAACTGGGCGTTCCCGTGCTTACCGAAGAAGAATTTCTAAAACTGCTGGGCCGGATTTAGCCTCCGCGCCCCAGACAATTCTACAATTTACTTGGCCATACTCCTAGCGTGTAGAGGAGCGGCGCGCGCGTTTTAAATTGGCGGTGTTCTGCTTCATTAACTGCGTCAGTTTTTGGTCTTGCAGGGCCAACAGCCTTTTTTGTTCGGCAAAGTAGGCTTGAAAGTTGGCGCTTTTCGCGGCGGCGGCCTTCAAGTCTTTTTCCGTTTGGGTGGTAATCAAAAAGGCTTTGTGCTTTACAGAAGCATTAAAACTGTTTTCAATAGCGCTCAGGGCGGCCTGGTTGTTGATTTGCACCGCATCAAAGGCGCGTTTCATTTTGGCGCGTTCAGCCTGCGGGGCTTTGCCGGGCAGTTCATCCGTATCTATGGTTACATCCATAAATTGCGGGGCCGGGGCCGCGCGGCGGACGGGAGCCGTGGCTTGGGACGCATTTTGATTTTGCGCGGGCAAGGCGGGCTCGGGTTCGTCAAAATTTTCAGGCAAATCCATATGGGGCGTTCCCATAGCACCCATTGCGCCAAAATTGGACGACTTGGCGGCCAATTTGGAGAGTTTTTCCATATTGGCCGGGGTGGCTACCTTATTCATTACTTCCAAGGATTGCATCATCCAAAAGGTTTTGATTTGCTCGTCTTGCTCTTTGGTGGTGCATCCTGCCAAAAGAGCCACGGCGATTAACGGCAGTAACGTGTATTTGTTCATAAATCCTCTGTTCCCAAAATATAACAAATTACACCAGCCCATACAAGGCTTTTGTATTGCGGGTGGTAATTTCAGCCAGTTCTTCCAGCGGGATATCCAAATAATCAGCCGTATATTGGGCAATCAGCGGAATGTTGGACGGGTCGTTGCGCTGGCCGCGTTTGCCTTGGGGGGATAAATACGGACAGTCCGTTTCCAAAATGATTTTATCCGCCCCCGCCTTTTTGACGGCCTCGCGGATATGCTCGTTCTTTTTATAGGTAAAGCAGCCGTTAATACCTAATAATAGTCCCATATTAAGCGCTTTTTGGGCTTCCTCATAGCGCGCGCAAAAACAATGTAATACGCCCGGGTGTGCGGTGGACGATTTTTGCTTCCACTCGTGCTTTAAGGCGTAAAAGGCATCCTCGTAGGCAGAATAGTCGTCGCCCTCGCGGCGGACGTGCAATACAAGAGGCTTTTCCGTTTGGTTGGCAAGCCCTAACATCTGCGAGAACATTTTTTGTTGCAGTTCCTTATTAGTAATGTCCAGGCAGGTGTAGTCCAGGCCGATTTCACCCACCGCCACGCAATCTTTGTGCGTAAGCAGTTGGGAGAGAACATCTAAATCGCCGGGGGCGGTTTTTATGGCGTATTCCGGGTGAACCCCCAATACGGCCGGGATAAAGCCCGGGTGCTTTTGGGCCAGGTCCAGCGCGGGCTGCCACTCTTCGGGCGAACAGCCGATTTCCACGCTCATCGCAATTTGCGCGGCGGGGAGTTTGGAAATTAATTCTTCCCGGTCAGGGTCAAAGGCCGGGTCGTTTAAATGGGCGTGTGAATCAATAAATTGCATAGTAATATTGTAACTTTTCTGCCAGATGTCCGTCAGCAACCGCTAAAAATGTAAACTACTAATCCAAAAAAACGCTTGTTAAAATAAACCGAAACTTGGTATTTGTATAGGGAAAACAGTCAAAATAAAAGTTCAAAATTAGCACTCAAAAAATGGGGTTGACAAAAAAGACTTTTTTATCTATAATAATAGCAGAGAGGTTCAAAGAGTGCTAAAATAAAAAACGAAACACACTCCCAGAACCCGGGAAGTTTAAGCGTATGAGAATTTTAAAACCGGAAATTGCCAAAGCGCGTAAAGAAAAGATTTTAAGGTGGGTGGTCCAGCAGTTTGTGGAAACCCGCCGCCCGGTCGGTTCGCAGATGATTGCGGACGGTGCGCTGCAAGATGTATCCAGCGCAACGATTCGTAATATTATGAAGGAACTGGAAGAAGAAGGGTATCTTTACCAGCCGCATACTTCCGGCGGACGTATTCCTACGGATAAAGCCTACCGCTATTATGTGGACTACCTGGCCAGCGTACAGCAAATGGCCGCCCGCGAACGCCAACGCATTGAAGAACAATATGATGAGCGCGTAAACGAAGTGGACAATATGCTGGTGCAGACTTCGCGCCTGTTGGCGATGCTCTCCGGCGCGGCGGGGTTTGTATATACCGCCCACGTGGATGACCAGCGTATCCAGCGGCTTGATTTTATTCCGTTGGCGCCCGGTATGATGTTAGCCGTTTTGGTTACCCAGTCCGGGGCCGTACGCCATTGGCCGGTTCGCACGGCGTATGTAATAGAGCCTGCCCGCTTGCGTGTACTCAGCCGCTTTATCAACGGCGAGATTTCGGGGCGGACCTTGGCCGAGGCGCGCAAGGTGCTTTGGCATCATATCCACAGCGACCACCCGGAAATTGCAGGCGTAGCCGATTTGGCCACGCAGGTATTAAAGGATATGGAACGTCCCCAAACGGGAGCGAACGAGTTGTATGTGGAAGGCATCGGCCGGCTGCTGGAAAACACAACCGAAGACGATTACGAAGATTTGAAGCAAATGATGCGCGTAGTAGAAGAGCGCGAACGTTTTTCCTCGCTGCTTAGCGAGAAAATGACGGATATGGAGAAATCCAAACAAAAATTAAATGTCAGTATCGGCAGCGAGAACGAACTGAAAGAACTTAAAAATTTAAGTATCGTTTCATCCGCCTGCCGCGTGGGAGACAAAACGGTGGGTATGCTGGGCATCATCGGGCCGAAACATATGGAATATACGCGGGTGATGTCGTTGGTAAACTTTATTGGCAGTTTGTTGGAAACATCTATGAAGAGTTGGACAGCATTGCCCTCCGGGGAAGAAAATTATGAGTAAGCACGAAAAACATAGTGAACACGAACACGCTGAAATAAAAAAAGAAGTTCCGCAGCAAGAGCAGCCTTGTAGCGCCGAAGCCGCGCAGGAAACTCCTGCCGCAGAACAAAAGCCTGACTATTATGACAGATATGTGCGTTTAAGCGCAGATTTTGAAAACTTCCGCAAACGCACCGAGCGCGAAAAGGCTTCCTTCTTGGCATATGGTAAAAAGGAATTTGCCGAGAAGTTGCTCCCTTCGTACGAAGTGTTGTTGCGCCAGTTAGTGGAGATGGACAAAAAGGAAGAAGAAGGTCAAATGTCCGCCGAACTAAAAGCCGTTAAAACGGGCCTGAAAATGGTGTTTGGCGAAATGGAAAAAGCATTTAAGGCCGAAGGCATTGAGCATATGGATGTGCTTGATAAACCTTACGACCCCGCCACACAGGAAGTAGTGGCGATGATTCCTTCCTCCGGGGACCAAGACGGTCTCGTGTTGCAGGAAGTACAAATGGGCTTTACGATGGACGGCAAAGTCCTGCGCCCGGCGCGGGTGATTGTCGGCCAGCACGCGGAAGATTAATCCGCCGGTCCGTTTGAAAACAATTTAATTAATAAACTTTGTAAGGAGAAACACATATATGGCTAAGATTATTGGTATTGACTTGGGTACTTCTAACACCGCCGCTGCGGTAATGGAAGGTGGCAGAGGTACGATTATTCCGTCTGCCGAAGGCAGTTCTATCGGCGGTAAAGCGTTTCCGTCTTATGTAGCGTTTACGAAGGACGGCCAGCGCCTCGTGGGTGAACCCGCCCGCCGCCAGGCCATCGCCAACCCGGATGGCACCGTAACCGCGTTCAAACGCAAAATGGGTGAAAACTATAAATATAATTTGCACGGTCAGGAATTTACGCCGCAACAGTTGTCCGCATTTGTATTGCAGAAAGTTAAAAAAGACGCCGAAGCCTTCTTGGGCGAACCTGTGGAAAAGGCCGTCATCACGGTACCTGCGTACTTTAACGATAACCAACGTCAGGCCACCAAAGATGCGGGCCGCATCGCGGGCTTGGATGTAGTGCGCCTCGTAAACGAACCGACGGCTGCCGCCTTGGCCTTTGGTATTGATAAGGCCGGTAAAGAACAAAAAGTAATGGTGTTTGACTTGGGCGGCGGTACCTTGGATGTAACCATTATGGAAATGGGTAAAGAAGGCACGTTTGACGTACTCGCTACCTCTGGTGATACGCACTTGGGCGGTACGGATATGGATAACGCGGTTATTAAGTGGATGGAAGACGAATTCCGCAAACAAACGGGTATTGATTTGTCCAAAGACATCCAAGCGCAACAACGCTTGAAAGACGCGGCCGAAAAAGCCAAGATTGAATTGTCCACCACTATGGAAACGGACATCAACTTGCCTTACATCTCCGCCGATGCAACCGGCCCCAAACACCTCGCTTTGACGCTCTCCCGCGCTAAACTGGAAAGTTTGGTGGACGACATTGTAAAACGCTGCGGTAAGTCTGTGGAACAGGCTTTGAGCGACGCCAAATTGACCGCCTCTCAAATTGACCGCATCATTTTGGTCGGTGGTCCGACCCGTATGCCGATTGTGCAAAAATATGTGGAAGACTTGGTCGGCAAAAAGATTGAACGCGGCATTGACCCGATGGAATGCGTGGCAATCGGTGCGGCTGTACAGGCCGGTATTTTGACGGGCGACGTGAAAGACGTCCTCTTGTTGGATGTTACGCCCTTGTCCTTGGGTTTGGAAACCTTGGGTGGCGTATGCACTCGCTTGATTGAACGCAACACTACGATCCCGGTGCGCAAGACGCAGATCTTCTCTACCGCCAGCGACAACCAGCCGGCTGTAACCATTAACGTCTTGCAGGGTGAACGCCCGATGGCCAAAGACAACGTACCGCTGGGCAAATTTGACTTGGACGGTATTCCGCCAGCTCCTCGTGGCGTGCCTCAGATTGAAGTTACGTTTGATATTGATGCCAACGGTATCTTGAACGTATCCGCCAAAGACTTGGGCACCAACAAGGAACAGCATATTACCATCAGTTCGCCGAACAAACTCAGCGATGCCGAAGTGGAAAAATTCGTCAAGGATGCGGAGAAATTCGCCGACGAAGATAAAAAGCACAAAGAAGTCATTGAAGCCAAAAACCAAGGCGACAGCGTGCTCTATCAGACCGAAAAGGCCTTGAAGGAATACGGTGATAAAGTGTCCCAGGAAGACCGCTTGGCCATTGACCGCGCTTTAAATGACTTGCGCGATGCCTTGAAGGGCGAAGATGCCGCCAAAATGAAAGCGGCCACCGATGCGGCCTTGCAAGTCAGCCAGAAACTCGGCGAAGCGATGTACAAATCGCAGCAGGCTAACGCCGGTGCCCAGGCCCAACAGGCCGGAGCCCAAGCGGGCGCCAATGCCGGTGCGCAAGCCGGTGCCGCCAACAACGGCGGGAAAGACGACGTAGTAGAAGCGGAAGTCGTTGATAAATAATCTAGCAGTATAACCGCTTAAAAGGGGAACCCGAAAGGTTCCCCTTTTTTTGTAAAATATCCCTATGCCGCAGTATTTTGCCGATATCAAAGAAACCGAATTTTTTTTAACCGACGCCGAAGCACACCACGCGTCCGCCGTCGCCCGTCATAAAGAGGGCGACGAAATCCGCGTTTTTGACGGAACGGGCAAGCAGTTTATGGCCCGCATAGACCGCGTACAAAAAAAGTTTATCCGCGGAACGCTGTTAAAACCGTGTGAGGTCCGCCGCGTGCCCTTGGAACTGGAACTTTGCTTCGCGCCCAATTCCCGCACGGGCTTGGAGGAAGTGTTGGATAAAGGCACGCAATTAGGCGTAGCCGCCTTCCGCCCGATTATGACGGAGCGCAGTGAGTACGACGTGCTCAAAAAGTGGGACGGTAAAAACGACCGCTGGCACCAAATTATGATTGCCGCCTGTAAACAATGCGACACTCCCTTTGTTCCCGAAATTCTGCCGCCCGTTAAGTTCCCGGCGGCCTTGGTGCAGGAAATTCCTTCTTTAATTGCTTACGAGGCCGAGGAAACGCATACCCTGCAATGGGGGCTTGAAAAATTGGGCAACCCCAAGCGCTTGCGTGTGTTTGTGGGGCCTGCTGGCGGGTGGACGGACGAGGAAATCGTCGTAGCCGCCCAATACAATGTGCTCCCGGTTACGCTGGGGGTAAATATCTTGCGCGCAGAAACGGCCTGCATTGCGGTGGCCGCTAAACTTTTATGACCACTTTTTTTATTAAAACCTTTGGCTGCCGCGTAAACCAAGTGGAAAGCCAAGCCATTTTGGAGCAGTTTTTAAACTCCGGTGCTACCCCCGCGGACTCCTTTGAAACCGCCGATATTTGCGTGCTCAATACCTGCACGGTTACACACCAGGCTGATAAGGATGTGGAAAAACAAATCCGCCAAATCTTGCGCCGCAACCCGCATACACGCCTTGTGCTGACGGGGTGCTATGCCGCCGCGCACGCGGACGAAGTGCATAAGAACTTCCCGCAGGCGGAAATTGTGGGCAAGTATGACTTGGGCAAGGTTTTGTTCCATACGGACGATGTGTGCTGGACGGTTTCCGGCCACGAGGGCCACAGCCGCGCGTTTATCAAAATCCAAGACGGGTGCGACTGCTTTTGTTCCTATTGTATTGTGCCGTATGCCCGCCCCGTAAAACGCTCAAAACCCTTAAACGATGTGCTCAAAGAAATTGACGCTTTGGAAAAGAAGGGCTTTGCCGAGGTGGTTTTGACGGGTATTAACATTGGCAATTACAAATGCCCGCAAACAGGGGCCGATTTGGCTGAACTCTGCCGACAGATTGCCCAAATGAAGGGCCATTTCCGCGTGCGGTTTTCGTCCATTGAACTCCAAACGGTTACGGACGGCGTGATAGAAATGATGCACGAATATCCCTCCCGCTTTTGCAATTATTTCCACTTGCCTTTGCAGGCCGGGTGCGATAAGGTGCTAAAAGATATGAACCGCCATTACGACACCGCCGCCTATGCGGCCAAGGTGCAGGAGTTGCGCTCCCGCGTGCCGCAAATGGGCATTTTTGCAGATGTTATAGCCGGATATCCCACCGAAACGGAAGCGGATTTTGAAGCCACTTACGCCTTTATTAAACAGGTAAAGTTGGCGGGGCTCCACGTTTTTAGTTATTCCCCGCGCCCGGGCACGCCCGCGGCGGCCTTAAAGCAACTGCCGCACGAGGAAATCAAGCGCCGCGCGGAGGCCTTGCGCGCGCTGGATAAAGAATTGCGCGCCAACTTTGCCGCCTCTTTGGTGGGCACGGAGCAAGAAGTGTTTGTGGAGGAGCATAAGGACGGCCGCCCGCACGGCATTACGTCCAATTTTCAGCCTGTCGTGCTGGAAACGTCAACCCCCGTCCACGGCCTTGTGCGCGTGCAAATCACCCGCGCCGAAGGCCCGCTGTGCGTTGCAAAAGTCCTTTGAAAGCGTAAAAAATAGGTGGTAATAACGGCCCGGTAATTTGTTTTGCCGGGCTGTTTTTTACTGCGAGGCGCATTGCAAACCACGCATACAGCGCCATTAGGATCATCCCCAGCACAAAGGATATCGGGTAGAGCCACAGCACGCCATCCAACGAGTGGAACAGCGGCACGGCCCAATGTATCCAGCCAATGCGGAACAGACAAAGCGAAAACAGCAAAATCAGCATTGGGGCCACGGCCTTGCCTATGCCGCACAGGGCTCCCGCCAAAATTTGCATTATCCCTACCATAAAATAAATAGTGCAAATGTATTTTAGGGCCAATATGCCATAGGCCAAGGCTTCTTCATCTGTGGTAAAAATGCGGATAATCGGGCGCGCAAACCCGATGAGTACGGCTGAGGCAGTTAAGCAATACAGCATCCCCAAACACAACGTGATTTTTATGCCCTTTTTGATGCGGAGCGTTTGCCCGGCCCCGTAATTTTGCCCGGCAAAGGCGGAAACCGCCAGCGCCAAACTTAATACGGGCAAAATGTTAAACCCGTCAATCTTCATATACGCGCCAAAGCCCGCCACCGCGGCGACGCCAAAACCGTTGACCGCCGTTTGCACAAACACATTGGAGAGTGAAATTAAAGTGTTTTGCAACCCCGTGGGCAGGCCGATGCGTACAATATCTGCCATTGTTCCCTTGTGGAGGTGCCAAAGCGACCATTGGAAGCGGTAGTCTTCTTTTGTTCCCAGTAAAAAACGGAAGACTAACAGGCAGGTCAAGGCTTGGCTGATATCTGTGGCAAAGGCCGCCCCGGCAACCCCAAAATGAAGCCCTAATATAAATAGCAAGTCTAAAACGATATTTACGGCCGCTGCCACGGCTAAATACAGAAGCGGACGTACGGAATCGCCTACCGCCATTAAAATCCCGGCGGCCATATTGTATAGTACACTGAACACAAGCCCGCCCGAATAAATACGCAGGTAGAAGGTGGAATCAGACATAATTTCCAAGGGGGTGTTCATCCAAGATAAGATACGCGGACTAAAAAATATTCCCGTTACCGTCAGCATTGTTCCCAAAAAAGCCGATAGTCCTAAGGCCGTGTGTACCGTTTCTTGCAGGGCTTTTTTATTCTGCGCCCCGGCTTTTTGCGCCACTACTACCCCTGCCCCGGCGGCAATGCCCATACTAAACGCAATTAGAAAATTGATTAAAAAGGTCCCCGCCCCTACGGCGGCCAACGCGTTTTTTCCCAGCGCATTGCCCACGATGACGGAATCCGCCACATTGTAGAGTTGTTGGAGCAGGTTCCCCGCCAAAAGCGGTAGCGAAAAAAGGATAAGTTCCTTCCAAATATTACCCCTGGTCATTAAAATTTTGTGTGTTTTCATACTTATATTGTAGGGCTTTTGAAATATATATGTCCAATACTTATATTAAATGGATTATTATATGCTAAAATTATGGTAATGCCAGAAGGGGGCTTTTATGGACATACAAGATTTGCGCTATTTTTTGGCTGTCAGCCGAGAGGAAAACATTACCCGCGCCGCGGAAGCCGCGCATATTTCCCAGCCCGCGCTATCTAGGCGGTTAATGGATTTGGAACAGGAGTTAGGGCAACAGTTACTGGTAAGGGGCAAGCGGAAGATTACGCTTACGGAACGCGGGGGTTTGTTACGCAAACGGGCGGAGGAAATTTTAGCCTTAGTGGAAAAAGCCGGGAGGGAAGTATCCTCCTCGGCGGAGCAACTTGCCGGGGAACTGGCGGTAGGTGGCGGAGCGTCGGCACAAGTGGCCGGAGCGGCTGCCCGGTTGGCCCGGCAGTATCCGGGTGTTAGTCTGTATTTTTTCAGCGGGAGCGCCGAGGACGTGTTGGAGCGGGTAGAGCACGGTGTACTGGATTTTGGCGTACTGATAGAACCGCCGGACCCGCTCCGTTATGAAAGCCTTGTGCTTCCCGGGCAGAATTATTGGGGCGTGCTGATGCGGGGGGATAACCCCTTGGCGCAGAAAAAAGTTATCCGCCCGGATGACCTTGCCCAAGTTCGCTTGATTATGCACCAGCGGGCTTCCTTGCGTGAACGCTTGGCCGCGTGGTTGGGCAAACCCGTTAAAGATTTACAAATTACCGCTTCCTATAACTTAATATACGGCAACGCTATGTCGCTCGTAAAAAAAGGTCTGGGTTGTGCTCTCACGCTCAATGCCCAAGTGGAGCAAAACGGCTTATGCTTTGTGCCGTTGGCGCCTGCGCTGCCGGTGGTGTATTATTTGGTGTGGAAGCGGGGACGCGTGATGAGCCGGCTATCTGGGAAATTTTTAACACTTTTGAAAGAGGCGGTCCCGGCCAGTAACGGCCCCGCAAAAATGGTAAAATAAAGTAATGCCCGGGCCTAAGGCAGGATTATATTAAAATACCGCGCTTGGACTGGTGGCTGGATTTTGATATAATATATATATAATTTGTTTTTAAACAAGTTAGATTCTTTTTAGGCAAGAGTTAAACAAAATGGTAGCCAAAAAAAATCTGTGTGTACTCATCTTGGCGGCCGGAAAGGGCACCCGGATGAAATCTCCTCTTCCCAAACCGCTTCACCTGGTTTGCGGAATCCCGATACTTGCACATATTTTAAAGGCGGCCCAGGAATTGGGTCCTGCCGCTATTGGTATTGTGGTCGGCCACGGGGCCGATGAAGTGGTTGCCGCCGTTAAGGCCGGGCTTACCGAGTGGGGCATTACCGCCCCGGTGGTGTTTATCCCGCAAACGGATTTATCCGGCTCCGCTTCCGCTGTAAAAGCCGCCGTACCTCTCTTGCAAAAATTTGAAACCGTAATGGTGTTAAACGGCGATACGCCGCTCTTAAAAGCCAAAACGCTTGCCCATATGGCCGATGTATTTGAAGGCGGCGAAATGGGCGCCTTGGTTTTGGGCGTAAATGTGCCGAACCCCACGGGGTACGGGCGCATTATCCGCGCGGAGGATGCCTCCTTTGAAAAAATCGTAGAGGAAGCCGACGCGGACGCAGACACCAAGAAGATTACCGAAATTAACAGCGGTATGTATGTTTTTAATTCCAAGGCCCTGCAAGCCGCGCTTATCCAATTAACGCCCCAAGGGCCGAAGCAGGAATACTATTTAACCGACACCTTGGCCTTGATTAAAGCGATGCAAAAGCCCGTTTTAGTGTTTGCCGGGACGGATTACCGCGAAGCGCTTGGCGTAAACAGCAAGGCGCAACTGGCCGAAGCCGAACAGATTATGCGCGACCGCGTCGCCCAAGAATTAATGGACGAAGGCGTAACGCTGGGCCGCCCGCACGAGGTATTTATTGACCCGGGCGTAAAAATCGGCGTGGATACGTTCATTTGCCCCGGCTGCTATATTTGCGGCAAAACGGTTATCGGCAAAAACTGCACGATTGAGGGAAACGTATATATTAAAGATTCCGTCATCGGCGACAACGTAACCCTGAAAATGGGAACGTATATTGAAGAGTCCGAAGTGGCCGAATCCTGCCAGTTGGGGCCGTACGCCCACTTGCGCCCGAAATCTGTTTTAAAGAAGGGCGCGAAGGTCGGAAATTTTTCGGAAATTAAAAAATCTGTCATTGGGGAAGGTTCCAAGGTCAACCATTTAAGTTACATCGGCGATACCCAAATGGGCGCGGGTGTGAACATCGGTGCGGGAACCATTACCTGCAATTACGATGGTAAAAATAAACATCAAACCGTCATCGGGGACCACGCTTTTGTGGGCTCCAACGTGAATTTTGTGGCGCCGGTAACGGTGCACGAATATACAAAAATCGGCGCGGGTTCAACCATAACCAAAGAGGTTCCGGCGGAATCCTTGGCTATTGCCCGCTCGCGCCAGGTTGTTCTAGAAAACAAAGGTATCAAAAAAAATGACTAAAAGCGTAAACGGCGATTTGAGAATCTTCTCCGGCAATTCCAACATTGCCCTAGCCCAAAAGATTTGCAATCACCTGAATATGGAGATGGGAAAGTTGCGCGTGGAACGTTTCGCCGACGGCGAAATTGACGTGCAGATTTTGGAAAGCGTGCGCGCGCACGACTGCTATATTATTCAGCCCACCTGCCCGCCCGTCAACGAAAATTTGATGGAACTCCTCATTATGATTGACGCGTTCAAGCGCGCCAGCGCGGGGAAAATTACCGCGGTAATCCCGTACTTCGGTTATGCCCGCGCGGACCGCAAGGCCTCGCCGCGTGTGCCGATTACGGCCAAACTGGCTTCTAACTTAATTACCAAGGCCGGGGCGGACCGCATTATGACGGTGGATTTGCACGCAGGCCAAATTCAGGGGTTCTTTGATATCCCGGTGGACCACCTGCGCGCCCGCAAAGTATTTTTGGATTATTTTAAAGATTTTGATAAAAAAGATATCGTGGTTATCTCCCCCGATGTGGGCGGCGTGGAACGCGCCCGCAAGTTTGCGGCCCGTATGGACGCGGGGTTGGTAATTATTGATAAACGCCGCCCGAAACCGAACGAAGCCGTGGTGTACAACGTCATCGGCGATGTGAAGGACAAAGTGGCGATTATTTTTGATGATATCGTGGATACGGCCGGCACGCTGACCACCGTAGCCCAAAAAATCAAAGAACGCGGCGCGCGTGAAATTTACGCCGTCTGCACGCACGGGTTGCTCTCCCGCAACGCTATGGAAAAGATTAACAAGTCCGATATCAAAAAGTTAATCATTTCCGACTCGTTGCCTATCCGCGACCTGGGCCCGAAAGTGGACGTATTGTCCGTTTCGTACTTGCTGGCGGACGCCATTAAACGCAACCACGATGGCCGCTCTATCAGCGATATGTTTAACTAAAATTTTGTAAATACTTTGGAGGAAACAAATGGAAAAAGTAAATATTGCTGCCGAATCCCGCGAAGGTATCGGCGTTAAAGGGGCTCTTTCTAAAATCAGAGCCGAAAAGAAAGTACCGGCCGTAATCTACGGCGGTCATAAAGAACCTGTTAGCGTAACCGTAACCGTAAAAGATTTGGATAAAATCGTAAAAGCCGGTAAAAACACGCTGGTGGAAATCGCCTTGGGCAAAGAAAACGAACTTGCCTTGGTGAAGGAAATCCAATACCACGCCGTAACCGACAACCCGATTCACGCCGATTTTCAGCGCGTTAGTATGAAGGACAAAATGGACGTTATCGTTCCGCTCAAACTGGAAGGTACGCCCGCCGATGTGGCCAACTATGGCGCTATCATTGAACACATTATGCGCGAAATTGAAGTCCGCGCTTTGGTAAGCGCTATCCCGCACGAAATCGTGCTTGATATTACGCCGATGACCATCAACAAAGGTATTGTTGCGGGCGAAGTGAAATTGCCGGAAGGCGTTGAACTCTTGACCGATCCGGAAGCCCCAGTCGTGCACTTGATGATTCCGAAAGAAGAAGAAGCCCCTGCTCCTGTGGCGGCCGATGCCGCTGCTGCGCAGCCGGAAAGTTCTTCTACCAAGGGCAAAAAGGACGAAGAAGGCAACCTCACCAAGAACGCTGCCGCCGCCCCTGCCAAGGACGCCGCGAAGAAATAACCTATGCAATACCTCCTGGCTGGGCTGGGCAACCCTGGAACCCAATACGAGCATACGCGGCACAACGCCGGATTTATGGTGTTGGACCACGCCGCACGCCAATGGGGCGCCGAGTGGAAAGCCTGGCAGAATCTGGGAGTGTATGCCAAGGTCTCCGTGGCCGGGTGCGAGGTCTTTCTCCTCAAACCATCCACTTATATGAACGAATCGGGTCGGGCTGTATCCAGCCTGGCCCGGTTCTACAAAATTCCGCCGCAAAATTGCCTGGTCTGCTTTGACGATGTATCGCTAAATGTGGGCAAGTTGCGTATCCGCAAAAACGGTTCTGCGGGCGGACAGAAGGGTATGAAGAGCGTTATTGAGCAGTTGGGCACGCAGGATATTGCCCGGCTGCGTGTGGGCATTGGGCCGAAGCCCGAAAAGTTTGATTTGGCCAATTTTGTGCTGTCTAATTTCCCCAAGGCGGATGCCCCCTTGTTGGAAGAAGCGTTAAACCACGCGGTGGAAGCGCTGGAAATATTTTTTAAAGACGGTATAGAAAAAGCGATGAACCGCTTTAATTAAATTAGATTTGTTTAGATAAAACCGCCCCGGAGCAGTTTTTACTCTGGGGCGGCTTTTCATATTGCGGCAAGGTTATTTGGTGTATGCCATACAGCAGTTGCCCAGCATACAGGTTTTGCACGAGGCCGCCGGCTGGCGTTCCTTTAAAGAGGCCAACAACTTGTGGGCAAAGTCCGTCAAGGTGGGGTCTCGTGCCCCTAACACCAGTAAAATATCGCCCGGTTGGGCCGCGCCGGCCATTTCTTGCAAAATGCGTTCGCGGCAGTCGTCGTAACTTACATTGGTGCCGCGCGCCTTCAAGCCCTCAAAAATCGTCCGGCAGGAAACGCCCTGTGGCACGGTTCCGCCCGGGTAATACACCTCGGTCAGCCACAGGTGGTCGCTGGGGCCGATGTGATTAGCGAAACTATCCACAAAGTCCGCCGCCAGCATTTTGATAGAGGTGAATGCGTGGGGCTGGTAAAAGGCCAAGACGCGTTTGCCGCGCAGGTGCGCCGCTTCAATGGTGGCGGCTAATTTGTGCGGGTTGTGGGCGAAATCGTCCACCACCTCAATTTTGTTGTAACTGCCTACGCTTGCAAAGCGGCGGGCAATCCCGGCGAATTTGTTTAACGCCTTGGCGCAGGTGTCCAAATCTACGCCCATTTGCAGGGCCGCGGCCACTGCGGCGGTGGCGTTGCATACATTGTGCACGCCCGGAATATGCAGACGGAAGGGTTGTCCTTGAATTACAAAGTCAGAGCCGAAGCCGTCGGCCTTGATTTCGCTCGGGTGCACATCCCCCATAGAAAGCCCGAAGGTCTTCGCTTGCGGGGCCAGCACGCGCAGGTTTTCTTCCTCGGCGTTAATGATCGCGGTTTTACAATGGGAGATAAACTCCTTAAAATATCCCTGTAAAATGTTTATTTCCTTGTGGTCCTTTTGCAAATTAAGGCACAGGCCCAAATGAGGATGGTATTTAACGATAGAACCGTCGCTTTCGTCGGCCTCAATAATTAAAATATCGCTCTCGCCCTTATATACGTTGCCGAAGACGCCCTGTTCCTTTTGCAAGGACAAAATGGATGCCCCCGTAATGACGGACGGGCTTAACCCCGCAAAGGCCAAAATATCATAGACCATAGCGGTAGTGGTGCTTTTGCCGCTGGTGCCGGAGACGGCAATCGTGCGGTGTTCGGCCACGTGCTTGGCAAGCAGTTCCGAGCGGTGCATCGTGGGGATGCCCAAGGCCTTGGCCTTGATAAGTTCGGGGTTGGTGTCTTCAATAGCCGAGGATAAAATAACCAAATCGGTTTTGTGGTCAATGCCGCTTCCGTCCTGCGGGAAGAGTTGGATGCCCAACTTTTTAAGATATCCCCACAGGGCCATATCGGTATAACCTTTGCTGATTAAACGGTCGGACCCGGTTACTTGGTCCTTGCCCATTGCGTGCAGTTGCGCTAAGGCGCTCATCCCTACGCCGCCAATACCTACGAAGTGAATTTTCATTTGCGTTTTTCCTTCAATTTAAATTTTGCATAGTCCGACATTGTGTAAAACCCGCTCTCGCGCTTCATTAGCCACAGGGCAACCTGTATAGCAGATTCTGCGAATAAGTCTCGGTTTTTGGCCGTGTGCGTGAGCGTAATTTCATCAAAAGGGGAAACAAACTTAGCCGTGTGCGTGCCGACTGTTTCGCCAATCCGTTCATAGGTAACGGCGGAATAGGGCAGGCCGATTGCGTCGGCCAAGGTTTTTGCGGTGCCGCTGGGGGCATCGTTTTTGTGGATATGGTGGATTTCGTGCAGGGCGGCCGCATACTGCGGGAACATTTTGCCCGCCAGACGCACCAGTTCCGTAAAGAAATACACGCTTAAACTGACGTTTGGCGCGTAAAAAACAGGTATTTTTTCCTCTGCCTGCATTTGGAACAAAAAGGTTTCCGGCAAGTTGGTAGTGCCCGTTAAAAAGGGGCGGCGGTGCTTATGCGCAATTGTAAAGGCTTCCTGCGCACCTTGCGGGGTAGAAAAGTCAATTACAATATCAAAATCGCCAATTACCTTTTGCCCGCTTTCGCGCTTGACGGATACGGTGAGCCCCCATTGGGGGTTGGCTTCAATCAGGCGGGCAATGGCCTTGCCCATTTTGCCGTCCGCTCCGTTTAATAAAACTTTCTTCATACAAAACGCTCCAATAATAGTTCTGCAATTTGGCGGCCGTTCATTGCGGCCCCTTTTAATAAATTGTCAAAGGTTACAAAATAGTGAATTACGTTGGGCTCCTCTACATCTTGGCGCAGACGGCAAATGTAGGTGGTTTCCTGGCCGCTGGCTTCCTTGGGCGTAATGACGCCTTCGCTGTATTTTAAATTAGGAAATGCGTTCCACAATTTTTTTACTTGGGCGAGGTTAAAGGGTTCCTGGGCCTTTACGGTAACGCCCAGCGAGTGGGAATTTTCTACGGACGCGCGCACCGTGTGGCAATACACCTTTAAGGCGGGCAAGCCCAAAATCTTGCGCGATTCATATAAGCCCTTTAACTCCTCGGATGTGTGTCCGTTCGGCTGGACAGAGCCGATAAGCGGCACGCAGTTGTTGGCGTAATACGAGCCCGGGGTGTGGAAATCGTCCAACAGTTTTTTGCCCCCGCCGCTAATGGCCTGATAGGAGCAAAAAAAGACTTCCTCAAAATGATAGAACGGTTTAAGCGGGGCCAAACTCATCACCAGCCCGGTGGTTGTACAGTTGGGACTGGCTATTAAGCGGGTGTCAGCCGTAATGTCCTGCGGGTTAATCTCTGGGATGAGAAGCGGCACGCCCGGCGTCATACGGAACTCGGACGACATATCTACCGTATATTTCACGCGGTCCTTGATTTTGGGGGCCAGTTCTTTGCTAACAGGGTTATCCGTACACAAAATGGCAATATCCAGGGGCGTGATTTCGTCCGCGCGCCCAAAGGTTTTAATTTCAATGGGGGTTTTAATCTTTTTAAGTTCGGCGAGCATCTTCTGCCCGACCATCCCGTTAATGCCGATAATTCCAACGGTCTTCATAAAAATCCTTATTTAATAAATAAATTTTTGTCCGCCGTTTGCAACAAACGGTCTATTTTTTGCTTGTTTTCGGCGGAAACTTCCCCCAGCGGCAAGCGTACCGCTTCCGTGCCGAACCCGATTTTGGAAAGCATATACTTTACGCAAGTGGGGTTCGTTTCCAAATAGCAGACCTTTATAAGCGGATAAAGTTGCGCAAACAAGGCAAAGGCTTCTTTGGGCTGACCCGCCTGAAAGCGGTTGTAAATTTGCACAAAGGCGGGTGCGAACACATTGGCCGCCGCGCTGATAATGCCCGCGGCGTTAAGCGCCAAATACTGCGGAAATAAATCGTCGTTGCCGCAGAGGTAACTTAATTTGCCGCTGTATTTAACGGCGGTATCGGTAACGTGCGCCATATCATAGTCGGATTCCTTTACGCCCACAATTTGCGGCACTTCGCTAAGTAATCTGTCCAAGGTGGCGGCGGAGAGTTTTAACCCCGTCCGGCCCGGGATGTGATATAAGATAATAGGCGCGCCCAAGGCGCCCACTTGCTTGTAGTGGGCAATCAGGCCGCTGGGGTTGGGTTTATTGTAATACGGTGTAACCACTAGCACGCCGTCGGGCTCAAACGCAAGCGCCTCGCGGGTATTTTGCAAAGTGGAAGCGGTATTATTGGTGCCCGTGCCGATAATAATTTTGGCGCGGCCCTTTATGCGCGGAGTGCAAAAGCGTAAGATTTCGGCCTTTTCGGTGGCTGACAATGTAGCGGCTTCGGCCGTGGTGCCCAGCAATACAAATCCGGCTACTTGGGCATCTAGTTGCGCCTGAATTAAACGCTCTAAAACGGGATAATCCACTTGCCCCTGGTTATTGAAGGGGGTGGCAAGTGCGGTGTAAACTCCGGTAAACATAACGCCTCCTAATCTATTCCCCGCGCGGGAAGAACTGCCCATATTTTAGCAATTTAATTTGTATAATTAAGTAACAATTTTAATAAAAGGATATTTTATGCCAGAAAACGATAAAGCAAACCAAACTAATACGGATATCAGCCTGCCCAAAGAAGAGTGGGAAAAGAAGTTATTGGAAAACGAAAAAACGGCCTTAACGGAGTTTCCGCTCCCGCAAGAGCCGAACGAAAAAAAGCCCGCGGATAAACACGCGGTGCACGGCATTTGGGCGGTGTTGTTGCTCGCCGTTTTTGCCGTTTCTGCGGTGTGCGGGGTATATTTAACGGTTAAACCCGTGGCCAAATGCGCACCTGCCAAAGCGGCGGAAAAAGAGGAAGGAACCTCTAAATTAGCGGCGGCCTTTTCGCGCGCCAAAGGGGAAAAGGGCATTGCCTGGATTAAGGTCCGCGGCGTGATTGCGCAGGACAATAATTCCTCTGCGTTTTCCCGCCCGTCCGGCGCGTCGTCTATCGCTAAAAAAATCCGCGAGGCCGGGCAGGACGACAACGTCCAAGCCATTGTACTGGATATCAATTCCCCCGGCGGCACGGTGGCTTCCGTACAGAACATTTACAGCGAAATTTTAAAGGCCAAAGAGAAAAAGAAAGTCGTAGCCCTGTTCCGCGATGTGGCGGCCAGCGGCGGTTTTTATATTGCTATGGCGGCGGACAAAATCGTGGCGGAACCCGGCACGATTACGGGCTCCGTGGGCGTGATTATGCAAACGAGCAACGTAGAAGGCTTGTTTGACAAAATCGGCGTAAAGGTTACCCCGATTACCTCGGGCAAATACAAGGATATGGGTTCCTCCTTCCGCCCGATGAGCGACGCCGAAAAAGCCATTTTGCAGGATATGGTAAACGATACCTATACGCAGTTTTTTGCGGCGGTAAAAGCGGGCCGCCCCAATGTAAAACCCGAGGATTTAACCGAATACACCGACGGACGCGTCTTTACGGGTCAGCGGGCGTATAATTTGGGCTTTGTGGATAAATTGGGCGGCGAAGAAGACGCCCGGTTGCTGGCGGGTGAATTGGCCGGTATCAAAGACCCCAAGGTCATTACGTCCCGCCCGGACGGACTGCGTGAACTTATTTTCTCATTTGGCTCGTCTATGGAAAACCAAACGCTTGCCAAACAGTTGCAAACGCTGGCTACGCCGAGCGTGTCCTACTTGTGGGTGAACTAATATGAACTTGCTTAAATCTTATTTTAAGTATATGGACGACCCGTCCGGCGCCATTACCCAACTGGCCGAGGAACGCTCGCTTTCCCGTGCGTGTATGGGCTACTTTGCGGCTACGCTGGGGTGGGTGCTGTTCTTTAACATTGGCGACGGTATCAGCCCGGTAGTCTTGCTGTTAAAGTTACTCGTGGTATTTATTGCGGAACTGACAGCGGGCTATTTTATCGCTTCCCTGTGCGGGCTGTTTTTGGATTTTAAACATATCAAATCCTCGCCTGCCGGGTTGTTTGTGCTGATTGGCTCCGCCGGATTTATCAAGGGCTTACTGGTGGCGTTTGCGCTTATTTCCGCGGCTGTGCCCGGTGCCGGGCTTGGCCTGTTGGCTCCGTTTGCGCTGCTCTTGGTATTGGGCCTGCAACTGGGGTATTTAACGCGCTCCTTAATGCGCCTGTGCGGCCTTAATGCGGGCAAAGCCTTAACGGCTTGGCTGTTTGCCTTTGTGCCCGTGTTGGTGGCGGTGGGACTGCTGACTGTGTTTTTTGTGTGGGGGATTGCCCTGCTGTTTTAAAAGAGGCTTATTCCTATACCGGGCCCCGGTTTTGCCGGGGCTCTTTTGTTTTATATGCAATAATTTAGGCGGCAAGTGCGTTTACATATGTACAGGGATTAGCAATATTTGGTAAAATATTACCGACCGGTAAGTAAAATTATTTGAATAATCCTATGAAAAAACAAGAGACCGAAAAAACAGATAAATCCGAACGGGAAAACCGTATGCGTGCGGCCATTAAGCAGGCGGCGTTCCACCTGATGGCGGAAAAGGGTTTAGACAAAGTGTCTATGCGCGAAATTGCCGAAAAGGTAAACGTAACCAAGCCTGTGCTTTATTATTACTTTAAAAATAAAGAAGATTTGTGCCGCAGTATTATTGAGGACCACGAGCAACTGTTCAGCAAACTGTTGGACCGCGTGTCCGAACACGCCAGCGGCCCGGCGGAAATATTGAACGAAGGGTTAAAATCCCACTTGGATTTTTTTGCCAAGGACCCGGTTCACTCCAAATTTGTCTTACAGATGATTTCTTATACCTTGGATGTGGACCCGAAGCAACTTCCTACTAAGGAAAAGCCTTGCGTACAGGATATGCTGGCGGAAACCTTAACGCGGGAAGAGAAAAAAGGCAAACTCCCGGCCGGCAGCGTGGCGGATATTGTCCGCTTGGTGTCGGGCATTTCGGCGGAGATTATGTTCAGCGCGTATTTAACGCAGCACATCAATCCCGCCGCCTACCGCGGGGGCGCCTTCAACCAGCAAACCGTAGAACGGTTGGTAAAAATCATTTTACTTGGTATTCAAGCATACTATAAGGAAACAAAATAAAACATATGAAAAAATGGGTAATACTCGCGCTTATGGCAGCATATGCGCCTGCGTGCCTGGGGGCTGCCCCGGGCAAAGCGGCAAACAGTTTGTTTGCCGAACGTGAAGAGGTAGGGGGGGAGAAAATCACCATTTCCGACGCAATTCGGATGGCGCTCTCGGACAGTTACCAAATCATTGATGCGCAAAAGACGAAGGAAATCTACGAAAAGCAACTCTCGCAGTCGCGTTCGGATTACTACCCGTCTTTGTCGTTGGATGCTTCGTATAGCCGCGCTCTTAAAAAGGGCAAGATTATTATGGGCTCCCAAAGCATTGAAATCGGCCAGAATAACACCTATCAGGCTGGGCTGAACGCCTCTTATGTATTGTGGGCGGGCGGACAAATCCGCAACTCGGTCAATTTGGCCAAAGTGGGTGCGGAGCAGGGGCTTTTTAACTTGCGCCACGTGCAGGATACCGTTACCAAGCAGGTGGTGGTTTTTTGCTACGACATTATTTATGCCGCCGCTTTAATCCGCGTGCAAGAGGAATATTTGGATATTGCCAAACAGCACTTGGACGAAGCCCAGGCCAAATACAAGCAGGGCCTTGCCAGCAGTTTGGACGTGCTGACCCAAAAGGTAAAGGTGGAAAACATTGAACCTACGGTTTTGCAGGCCAAAAAGAACTTTGAACTGGGCAACCTGTATTTGCGCCAAATTCTAAACCGCGACCCGGAAGACCGCATTTATTTAACCTGGACGCAAAAGGATTTAGAGTTGCCGCAAACGCCGTCCTTGGATGAGTTATACAATATGGCGATGGAAAAACGCCCGGAATTAAAACTCTCCAAATTGGCTGTGGACGCGGCGCATTACAATATTAAAATTGCGCGTGCGGGCCATATGCCGGTGCTGGCGTTAAATGGCAACTATACCTATAACGGCGTAACCGACAACGGTTTCCCGCAGCACAAGCAAGATTATTATTGGTCCAGTTCCGCGGGTGTAACGCTGAGCGTACCGCTGTTTGAAGGGTTTAAAGTATCCTCGCAAGTGGCGCAAAAGGAACTCGCCTACGAGCAGGCAGTAGCGGCGTACCAAAACAAAATGAAGAACGTGCGCATCCAAGTCAAAGAAGCGTGGCTGAATTTGGAAGAAGCCCGCTCCCGCATTGAGGCCACCAAGGGCGTAGTGGAACAGGCCCGGGAAAACTTGAACTCGCAAATGAAGCGTTACCGCGCAGGCCTTACGAGCCAGTTGGAAGTAAATGACGCTATTTCCAACGTAAACGATTCCGACTTGCAATATGTGCAGGCCGTGTATGACGGGGCGATTGCCCTTTCCGATTTGAAATTCGCCGTAGGTGTAGAGGTAAATTTGTATGAAAAGAAGAACTAAAAGAAGAATTATATGGGGGGTAGTGGCCCTGGCTTTTATTTTGGCCTTGGTGGTCATTTTTAAACCCAAAACGTCCGGTCCGTTAGACGGCGTGGCCAAGGATGTTTTCTTGGTGAAACAAGAAACCGTGCAAAAACGCACTTTGAAACACGAACTGTTAATGTCCGGCAGCATCAAGGCGTTGGAAGAAGCGACGCTCTTTCCGCGTGTAAACGGCAAATTGCTTAAAAACGTCTTGCGCGAAGGCGACTCGGTCAAAAAGAACCAGACCGTTTCTTTAATTGAGCGCGACGAAGTAGGCGCCGTGTATGAGCCGGTGGTCGTGCCGTCCACTATTACGGGCGTAGTCGGCCGCGTGTATTTGGACCCGGGTGCAAACGTAACGGTTTCTACGCCGATTGCCTTGGTGGTAAACCAGGAAAAAGTGCGCGTAGCGGTGGATATCCCGGAACGCTACATTGGCGAAATTTACAAGGGCCAGCCCGCCACCTTGCGCGTGGACGCGTTGCCCGGCAAAGAATTTGAAGCCAAACTGACGATTATCAGCCCGGTGGTGGACTCCACCAGCCGCGCGGTAGCCGTGGAATTTTACGCCGATAACACCAAAGGTTTGTTGAAGTCGGGTATGTTTGCCAAGGTGGATATTACGTTGTCCGAAAAAGCGAACGCTGTTTCCGTTTCCAAACAGAGCGTTTACACGGATGAAGAAACGAACGAAACGTATGTGTTTGTTCCGTCCGCAGACGGCAAAACCGCCGTACGCAGAAACGTAAAGACGGGCTTTATCAACAGCAACCACTTGGAAGTGAGCGAAGGCCTTTCCGTGGGTGAGCAGGTGCTTACGTTTACCTATGGTTTGAAAGACGGCAGCAAAATTGAATTGGAAAAATAATTAAGTATGGCTGAAAATAACAACAATTTACAAGCGTCCCAAACGCTGGAAAAGGAGAAAATGAAGAAGGGCGGCTTTACCGCCGTCTTCATCCGTCGCCCGGTAGCCACTATTATGATGTGCTTGGCTATTGTGGTCATCGGGTTAATGTCCTATTCCAGTATGGGCGTGGGTATGTTCCCGAACGTGGACGTGCCGTATGTGTTGGTGCAGACCACCTTGGCCGGCGCCAGCCCGGAAGAAATTGAAACTTCCGTTACCAAGATTATTGAAGAATCCGTCAACCAGGTGGAAGGGATTGATGAAATCAAATCCCAGAGTATGGAAGGCGCCTCCTTGGTAAGCATTAAGTTCTTAATGGATAAAGACGGCGACGTAGCCGCCCAGGAAGTGCGCGATAAAGTGGAACTCATTAAAAACGACCTTCCGGACGGCACCGAAGCCCCCGTGGTGCAAAAGTTGGATATGGACTCCATCGCCGTATTAAACGTGGTGGTGTCCGGCGACCGCGACATTGTAGAACTGACGGAAATTGCCAAAAAGAAGGTAAAAGAAAACATTGAAAACATCCGCGGCGTAGGGGCCGTGAACATTGTAGGGGGCCGCGAACGCGAAATCCATATCACGGTCAACCCGCTCAAACTGTTTTCTTTGAACTTGCCCATTAGCGACGTTTCCGCCGCGTTGGCTGACCAGAACGTAGAAATCCCGGGCGGCCGTGTGGAACAGCAGCACCAGGAATTTACGCTGCGTATTTTGGGCCGTATCCCGGATGTGCCGTCCTTCAACGATATTTTTATTGCCAACCGCAACGGCGCTTCTATTAAAATTGCCGATATCGGCTATGCCGAAGACTCCGGCGAATACGAACGCGAATCCACGTTCTTAAACAAACGCCGTGCCGTAACGCTGGAAATCACCAAGCAGTCCGGCACCAACACCTTGGCTGTTGTGCAGGGTGTAAAAGATAAGTTGGAAAAAATTAAACCCACGCTTCCCTCTGATATTTCCATTTCCTTAATGATGGACCAGTCGGGCAATATCCGTGCCTCTGTGCACAGCGTGTTGGAACACATTATTCTGGGTGGTATTTTAGCCGGTATTATGGTGTTCTTCTTTATGGGCTCTTTGCGCTCTACGTTCATTTCGTTCCTAGCTATGCCGATTTCCATTATCGGTTCGTTCATCTTTATGAATATGGCCGGGTTTACGATTGATACGATGACGCTTTTGGGCTTGCTGGTAGCCGTAGGTATCGTAATTGACGACGCTATCGTAATGTTGGAAAACATCTTCCGCCATATGGAAAAGTACGGCAAAAGCCCGAAAGTGGCGGCTATTGACGGTTCGCACGAAATCACCTCTACCGTAGTGGCGACGACGCTGTCTATTTTGGTAATCTTCCTGCCTTTGGCGTATATGGACGGTATCGTAGGCCGTGTGGTAAGCAGTTACGGTATGACGGTGGTGTTCGCTATCGCGCTCTCCGGTGTGGTGGCCTTGACGCTGACGCCTATGCTCTGCGCCAAGATGTTAAAGCAGGAAAGGAAAACTAAACTGGATAACTTTGTTGACGGCGTCAATAAAAAATTGGTGGATTGGTATATCCCGCTTTTGGATTGGTCTATCCACCACCGCAAAATTATGGTTTCCTTGGCGTGCTTGTGCTTGGTGTTGTTGGTGCCGATGTTGGCGCGCGTAGGCGGGGAATTTATGCCTACGGACGACAGCGGTAAAGTACAGGTCAGCATTGAAGCCCCGGTGGGCACCAGTTACACCGATACGCAAGATATCTTAAAGCAGATTGAAAAGGATATCCGCCGCTTGCCGCACATCAAAGACACCTTGGTGGCGGCCGGTGTGTCTTCCAGCAGTTTCGTGTCCTCTAACCCTTCCAACAAAGGGTATATCCGCGTGGAATTGGACGGGCGCACAGAACGCGGCGGCGTAACGACCAAAGAATATTTGAACGCTATCCGCGAAATGATGAAGAAATACAAAG
This sequence comes from Candidatus Avelusimicrobium stercoris, assembly GCF_002437085.1. Taxonomy (NCBI): domain Bacteria; kingdom Pseudomonadati; phylum Elusimicrobiota; class Elusimicrobia; order Elusimicrobiales; family Elusimicrobiaceae; genus Candidatus Avelusimicrobium; species Candidatus Avelusimicrobium stercoris. The sequence continues at coordinate 72,989 of NZ_DJOA01000018.1, forward strand.
GGTTAAAGAGCAACTCTTATGTAGTCAGCGAAACGCCGTCCTCCGGCTCGTACGAATTGGAATTCGTTATTTCCGGCCCGGATATCAATAAGTTAAGCGAATACAGCCAGGCAATGGTACAGCAATTATCCAAGGACCCGCGCTTTATTGACGTGGATACTTCGCTGGACTTGTCCAAGCCGGAATACCGCGTAGTCATCAACCGCGAAAAAGCGCAGAACTTGGGCGTTAAGATTTCGTCCATTGCGTCCGCTTTACGCACAATGGTAGGCGGCGAAGACGACATCACCAAATACAAGGAAGGCGACGACTTGTATGACGTGCGCGTCCGCGTGGCCGAGGAATACCGCGACACCAAGGAAGCCATTTCCGCTTTGATGGTGCCCGGCAAAATCAACGGACAGGATACGATTCAGCGTTTGGACAGCGTGGCCTATATTGAAGAAGGTACCGGCCCCAGCCAAATTGACCGCCAGAACCGCCAGCGTCAGGTAACCGTGCAGGCCAACTTGAACGGCATTGATACGCGCTCCGCCTTGGCGATTATGAACGATATCTTCCACCGTCTGAACGCAGGCGCGGAATATTCGGGCGGCGTAACGGGTATGTCCGAAGAAATGACCAAGATGTTCTCCTCGTTCTTGCTCGCGTTCGTCTTGGCGTTCTTCTTTAAATATATGATTTTGGCCGCGCAGTTTGAAAGTTATACGCACCCGGTGGCGATTATTGTTTCCTTGCCGCTTACGCTGCCGTTTGCGGTGCTGTCCTTGTTCTTAACGGGGCAGTCGCTTAACTTGTACAGTTTGTTGGGTATCTTTATGTTAATCGGCGTAGTCAGTAAGAACGCTATTTTACAGACCGATTACACCAACCAACTGCGTGCCCGCGGCTATGGCCGTACGGACGCTATCTTGCAGGCCAACCGCGTGCGCTTGCGCCCTATCTTGATGACGACGCTCACCTTGATTATGGGTGTGGCCCCGATGATCTTCTCCAACGGCGAAGGCGCCGACCAGCGCCGCAGTTTGGCGATTGTTATCGTGGGCGGGCAGGCGCTCTCGCTGCTTGTTACGCTATTGATGACCCCGGTTACCTATATTTTAATGGACGAACTGGGCGATTGGTTCAACTATACTTTTAAGGGGATTCCTTATCCGGAAGATAAGAGCAAAACGGAAATTTTGCCCGAAGTGCCGGAAGAAGATTAATCCTTACAGGAAAACAGCCAACCCCCGCTTACCAACCCTAAGCGGGGGCTTTCTTATGGTAGTGATTAATGTTATTTAAACCGATAATTTGGGCTGTTGTTGAGCGGGTCTTGCCCGTTTATAAAAGGCGTATAAGGCGGAGGAGTATTTTTACTTGTTTGAGCCTGTTAAGGCGAGTTGTAAAAATACCCGCCGTTACTGCCTTTTATGGGCGTTGACCCGCTGGTCTTTTTGGTTCTTTTTCTCCCACGAGAAAAAGAAGAGAAGAATTTTTGCTTACTTTTTGTCGGCACAAAAAGTAAGGATAAAAAGAAGTTAATTTTTTAGAAAACTATTTTTTGGCAAAAAATAACCCTGCGTTATCTTTAAACGCAGGGTTCAAATCGTAAGGTGCGGGCGGGAATCGAACCCGCGAATATGAGTTTTGCAGACTCACGCCTTACCACTTGGCCACCGCACCGTAACATCTAAATCGGTAAGACCTAATTATTATAGCAAAAAATTTCAAATTTAGGAAATAAAAATAAAAAAGTATAAAATTGGGCCTTGATTTTTTACGCTTTTCCGCTATACTAGCCATATGGGAGTGCCACTATCGCCCGTTTTTGGGTACGCCTCTTGTAGGGGACAAGGCCTCCCTCCATTTTTAGCCCGGCCCGAGCGGCCGGGTTTTTCTATTGCTAAATATATTTCTTTTTTGTATAATAAAACAAAGGCTCCCGACTGGGGGCCGTTTTTCGCGGGGTTTTTGACTAAAACCCTTTTGTAATTGTATATTTTTTGATATAATAAAGTAATGCCTTGCGCGGGCGTAGTTCAATGGTAGAACACTAGCCTTCCAAGCTTGATACGTGGGTTCGATTCCCATCGCCCGCTTGGCAAGGATAAAAAGCCTGTAAAGGCCAGCATAAAATGCTGGGGTAGCTCAGTCGG
>NZ_DJOA01000039.1:0-31287 GCF_002437085.1 Candidatus Avelusimicrobium stercoris
AGAAACCTTCCAGTATGACTTCGTTAAATAACAACCACTACCCATAAGGTAGATTCTGAAACAAGTTCAGAATGACCTCTATTTTAATAAAGCCGTCAGCCCCAAGGAATTGGCGGCCCACCAAGACTTTCCAGGATGACGGCAAAAACAATAACACAAGAGCCCTCTTTCCATTTCCTTTCGGCACAAAAGGGCCTAGGGGCCGCCTAGGCCTTTTAGCCCTTTCTTTTTGCAAAACTCCCGTGTTATACTGTTAGTATGAACACACGCACCGCAAAAATTATTTCGCTGTTTCTCGCTTTCTTTTTATTCAGTTCCGCCCTGCCCGTCCGTGCGCAAAAGGGCTTCCGCTCGGCACGCCGCGCCGTTAAAGCCGCCAAGGTTACCCCGGTAATCCCGGCAGAAAAAGCCGCCGTACGCGCCGCACAACAAGCAACCGCGCTCAATTCGGGCAGAATAGCCGCCCAAACCGCCAAAATAAACGCCAAACTGGCTGCGCAAACCCAAGCCGCCGGGCAAGCCTTATCCCGCCGGATGCCGATGAGCCCGCACCAGCATATCAAAGAACTGCTGAAAGGGAATAAAAACCCGACCGAGGCCCTGCGCCAATGGTGGGCACTCACGGACAAATATAATAAACCCAGTATGTTTGAAGCATTTGCTTCCACCTATTACAAAAAATATTTTTATATTCTTACCCCCCATTTGACACAACTCTTTAAGCGTGTGGAACAGCAAAATAACCGGGATTTGGAACTGCGCTTTTTAAAACGCCTGCGCTTTCTGGCGGAAAACCGCACCCAATTCCAAAAGGTCTTCTCCCCCAATGCGCACCAAGCCACCTTGCGCGTGCGCTTTACAAACGATATTTCCCGCTTGACGGCTAAAAATTTTAACGCGCGGGATTTGGTCTTTTCTTTTGAAAAATTCTTAACGCCCAAACACCCCAAGCACGGTATCCGCCACGTCAATTTAAACAGCAAATTCACCGTGGGCAACGGGCAGGAATTTGATGTTTATAATTATAGCGGTCCGCTGGAATTTCTGCCGCACTTGTACCGCTATTTAATCAACGGCGAAAAACATTTCCGCGACCCGATAACCGTGGTTTTTGATGCCAAGGCCAAGGCACTTGCCCTTTATAATAAAGACAAGTCCCTGCGCCTGCGCATTACCACGCACGAATATTCCCGCCCGGAAAAATTGCACTTGCACTTAAACGAAATGCGCACCGGCACTATCGTCAACCAGCAAGGCCAAGAGGTGAAGGAAACGGTCAATTTCAACCTCTCTATTCCGATAGCCAAGCCCGCCAGCCTGCCTAATTATAAACGGGATGAATATCTGTACAAGCAGTTTATCCAAAACCCGGTTAATTTCTACCGCGGGGATAGCCGCGTAACGATTTTGCAACAGCCTATTTTCTGACGGGGAAATATTGCTATAATACTGTTATGATAAGTCCCCTATTTAACTTTGACAAACAACAGGCGCTCCGCACCGAGTGCAACTTTATTATCGGGGTGGACGAAGCCGGGCGCGGCCCCCTGGCTGGCCCCGTAGTGGCGTGCGCCTGCTTTATCCCTCCTGCGGCCGCGGCGGACTTTACCGACGTAAACGACAGCAAAAAATTAACCGAAAAAAAACGAGAGGAACTTTTTAAACGCTTGCAGACCTCAGATGCGGCCTTTGGCGTGGGCTTTGCTTCCGCCGCCGAAATTGACCGCTTAAACATTTTGCAGGCCACCTTTTTGGCTATGCGCCGCGCCTTCAAAAAATTTGAACATATCCCCAATTCCGTCGTGCTGGTGGACGGGCCTTATCCCATTGGCGGGTTGGAAGCCAACCAACAGCCCATTATAGACGGGGACGCCAAATCCTTGGCGATTGCCGCCGCCAGCATTGTAGCCAAAGTTACCAGGGACCACTATATGGCCGTGCTGGATAAATTATATCCCGGTTACGATTTTGCCGGGCACAAGGGCTACGGAACGGCCAAGCATATGGACGCCTTGCGCCGCTTGGGTCCGTGCCCGGAGCACCGCCGTTCGTTCGCCCCGGTGCGCAAACTATTGGCGCCGTCCATTTTGCCGTGAATACCTTGGGGATAGCGGGCGAAGAGCGCGCCGCACAGTTTTTAAAGAACAAGGGCTACCGCCTGTTGGAGCGTAATTTTTCCGCCCCGTACGGCGAGATTGACATCATTGCACAGGATAAAAAAACCTTGGTGTTTGTAGAAGTAAAAACGCGCGCGTACACGGCCTTTGGCGGGCCGCTTATGGCGGTTACCCCGGCCAAACAAAGGAAAGTCGCGCTTACGGCCCAAGCCTATTTGAAAGCAAAGGGCTTAAAATTTGATAGTATTAGATTTGATGTAGTCTGCGTTCTGCCGGAAAAGATAGAACAAATAGAAAATGCGTTCATCCCGGCACGGACGACAATGTAACTTGGAGGGAATATGACTCAACTCGCGCAGGTAAAAAAAGCAGCCGCTTATATCAACAAAAAAACGAAGAACTTTAAGCCCGAAATTGCTCTTATCACCGGGTCCGGTTTGGCCGGTTCCATACCGCCTTTGGAAAAAGAAGTAAAAATTCCTTATACGTCTATTCCCGGTTTCTTGCAAAGCACCGTGCCCGGCCACAGCGGCAATTTGATTTTCGGCGTCTATAAAGGCCGCAACATTGTGGTAATGCAGGGCCGCTTTCACTATTACGAAGGACACGCAATGAAGGATTTGGCTATTTCTATCCGCACCTTAAAAATGCTCGGCGTGGAAAAACTCTTGGTCTCTGCCGCCGTCGGTTCTATGGACCTTAAATTGAAACCCGGCGCTCTGTGCGTGCTCAAAGACCACATTAACTTTATGTGCAATAACCCCCTCATTGGCAACCACGACCCGGCCTTTGGCCCGATGTTCTTTGACCTCTCCGAAGCGTACGACAAGGGTATGCGCAAGGTAGCCCTCGCCGCCGCCAAAAAAGCGGGTGTAACCGCGGGCGAAGGGGTATATTTGGCGGCTACGGGTCCGAACTTTGAAACCCCGGCCGAAATCCAAATGTTCAAAAAATGGGGTGCGACGGTCGTCGGTATGTCCGTAGTGCCGGAAGTGTTGGTAGCGCGCCAATGCGGCATTAGCGTATTGGGCCTTGCTTGGGTAAGCAATATGGGCTGCGGCATTGAAAAAAAGCCGCTTTCCCACGCGCAAACCATCAGCGAAACGAAGAAAATTGAAGGCAAATTCAAAAAATTGCTGGAAATCTTGTTCGTCAAATTATAAGGATTATTTATCCGCACGGGTATATAAAAAGCCCGTGCGGATTTTTTTGTTTTTATGGCTAAGGACATCAAACGGCTCGGCAAAGAAACCCTTATCTACGGCACTTCCACGGTGCTGGCCCGGCTGCTTAATTTCTGTTTAGTTCCCTTTTACACCTATTATTTACAACCCACGCAATACGGCGCGATTGCCACCGTATTTGCGGCCATTGCGCTTTTGAGCGTGGTATTTTTATTTGGGTTGGACCAAAGTTATCTGCGCTTTGCGAGCGAAGCCGACAACAAACACAAGGTCTTCCGCCAATGCTTTTACGGCGTTTTGGCCAATGCCCTGGTGCTGGGCGGGTTGCTGTACACGTTTGCCCCCCAAGTTTCCCTTTGGTGGGGGCTTGGCGAAAATTTTGGGCTCTTTCACCTGGCCGCCGCGATTTTATTTTTAGACGTGCTAAATATGATTGCCTTTACCAAGTTGCGCTTGGAGCGGCGGGCGTGGTATTTTGCGGGCGTGCGGGCGTTTTCCATTGTGATAAACGTCGCGCTAAATGTGCTGTTTTTGGCGGTCTTGCACCGGGGGCCGAACTTCATTTTGTGGGCCAATATCGGGGCGTCGCTGGCCTCGCTGGTTATTTTAACACCCGTTTGGTGGGGTGAATTAAAGGGGCACAATCCCTTTGCCTTTGACTGGAAACTGCAAAAAGAAATGTGGTCCTTTGCGTGGCCCTTTGTGCCCGCCGGGGTAGCGAGCCTGCTCGTCAGCGTGATTGATAAGCCTATTTTGGTGCATTTGGTGGGTACGGAGCAGGTGGGCATTTATCAGGCGAATTTTAAAATAGGCGTTTTTATGATGCTTTTGGTGTCTATGTTTGACCAAGCGTGGCGGCCTTTCTTTTTGGCGCACGCCAAGGATTCGGACGCCAAAGATACCTTTGCCAAGGTGCTATCGTTCTTTTTTGCGCTCGGCTCGTGGTTTTTGCTGGGGATTTCCTTTTTAATGCCGGACATTATCCAAAGCAATATTTTCGGCAATTTCCACTTAATCGGGCCCAACTATTGGGGCGGGCTTTCCATTATTCCGCTGATTGTAACGGGGTATTTCTTCTACGGGCTGTATATTAACTTTATGGTAGGGCCCGTCATTACCAAAAAAACGCGGGTTTTAATGTGGATTACCCTCTTGGGGGCCGCCGCCAGCATTACGACAAACCTAACGCTGGTGCCGCATATCGGCATTTTGGGCGCGGGATGGGCGGTAGCCGTCAGTTACGCGGTAATGGCCGCCGCATTATTTGCCTTTACGCAGAAGGTTTATCCTATTCCCTACGAATACAAAAAATTGGCCGGGATGTTGCTCGTCTGCTTGGCTACGGTGGGTATTGTCCGCTATTTCGGCGGCAGCGTGTGGGCGGAAGTGATTTTGCTTACCCTATACCCCGGGTGGATGTATCTCTTTTTAAGGAAGGCCTAAAAAAGCCCGGCTGCTACGCCGGGCTTTTTATTACCGTAAACTGATTAACGTCAAATCCAGCGTGATGTTGCCGTCTTTATATACCAAAATGTGCGGCACGCTCACTTCGCCTATATCATCCAACAAGGCATATTCATCGTAAAATAAATCTGCGGTATTTAATACCGTTACCGACTGGGCCGCATAAGGATAAAATTCCCCTTCGCGGTATAAGAAGCGTTCCTTGGCATTGCGCCCTTGGTAAGTAAGCGTGGTTTCGCCGTCTTTTACGCGGCGTTTTTGAAAAGAACCCGCATCCGACAGGAGCAAATTTAAAAATTGCGTAATGCGCCCGCGCACCACGGCGGTATCGGCGTCTTTAAACAAATAGCGGTAGGCAATTCCCTCGGGGCTGACGGTGGCGTGCAGCACCTTGTAGGCGGCCCCGGTCATTAGCAGAACGTCATAATCCCCGTCGCCGATTTTTTTAATGCGCAAAACGCCCTCTACATAGTCCTCGTTCATTTGGCCCACGGCCTTAAACGCCGCCTGCGTTCGCCCGCCAATAAAGAAATCCACTTTTTTATAGGAGCACACCTCGGGCGGAATTTGTTTGATTTGCCCCCCCGTACACGCGCAAAGCCATACGGCTAACGAAAATGTTAAAATTCTTTTAAGCATATCCTATCTCCTTATTATGATATTATAAATATTATGAAACCTTTTGTCCTTTATCTGCTGGCCGGTATTGTTTCGGGCGTGGTTTGCGCGGGCGTTTTGCCGCTTTTGCGCCGGGTGGCCGCGCGGGCGTTTTTGGACGTACCCGGTGGGCTGAAAACACACCAGGGCTCCGTGCCGGTATTGGGCGGGTGTGGCGTTTTTTTAGGGATGATATCCGGGCTGGTTTTTATCCGCCTGACAACCGCCTTTCCAAGCGGAACCTTGCACACCCTGCGCGGCATTTGCTTGGGAGGACTGCTCGTTTTTCTGTTGGGACTCATAGACGATTTAAATAAACCTAAGGGCGTAAAAATCGCCCTAAAACTCCTAGTGCAACTGGCGGCGGTAGCGGCGCTTATTTACTATGGCATTGTAATACGCGTGTTTCCTTCCCCGTGGCTCGCGTGGCCGCTTACGTTTTTGTGGGTGGCCGGGCTGACAAACGCCTTTAATCTGCTGGATATTATGGACGGCCTGTGCGTAAGCCAAGGCGTTATCTGCACCTTGGGTCTAACGTTTATTGCGCTTCCCGGCGAATATGTCTATGTCAATTTTGCGGCCTTATCCCTATTGGGCGCCTGCCTTGCCTTTTGGCCGTATAACCACGCCCGCAAAAAAATCTTTCTGGGCGACAGCGGTTCCACCTTTATCGGCTTTATGGTGGCTTCTTTATCCATTGGCACCGGGTACAGCGGCCACACGGACTGGGGTTTTTTGGCTCCGCTTTTTATTTTGGCGGTTCCCTTGTTTGATACGGGCTTTGTCAGTTTGGCGCGTCTGTTAAAGGGCAAAAACCCCTTAAAGGGCAGCCCGGACCATATCGCCCTGCGGCTAAAAAAAGCCGGGTGGAAGCCGGGGCATATTGTGGCCGCGTTTGCGGGCGCGGGGCTTTTGTGCAACGCCTGCGCGTGGGGCCTCACCCGCGCGGGGTTTTCTACCGTCATCGGGCTTTTTGCCGCGGCGGGCGTAGCGGCTGTTGGGCTGACACTTTATTTACTTAAACTTCCGGCGGATTAATTATGCACGTTAAAACTCTTATTTTAGGCGCCGGGCTGACCGGGCTTTCCACTGCTTACCACTTGGAAAAAGCGGGCCAAACGGACTACCTGTTAGCAGAAAAGGAAAGCACCCCGGGCGGGTTATGCAAAAGCCAAGTGATAAACGGCTGTACCTTTGATTTTAGCGGCCACCTGCTGCACCTGCACACCAAGCAGGGCAAACAACTGGTAAAGAGCCTGCTGGGGGCAAATTTGCGCCGTTTAAAAAGGCGCGCCTGGATTTACACCGGGTCCGCCCGCGTACCGTTTCCCTTTCAGGCTAATTTATTTGCCCTGCCCGAAGCAGAACGCCAACAATGTGTAAACGGCCTGCTCGCGTGCGCCCAAACACCCAAAACCGCCCCTAAAAACTTTAAGGAGTGGTGCTTAAACGCCTTCGGCCCCGGCGTATATCAAGTTTTTATGCGTCCCTATAACACCAAACTGTGGGGCCGCGACCCGCAAGAGATGACTTGCGACTGGTGCGGCTCTTTCGTGCCCACCCCCACGGTGGATGAGGTGTTAAAAAGTGCCGTCAAGCCGCCTACAAAATCTTACGGCTACAATGCGTATTTTTATTACCCGGCACGCGGCGGATGCGGGGCCCTTACAGACGCTCTAACCCGCTCTATTACGCATTTATCGCTAAATACGCCCGTTACGCGCGTAGATTTAACCCGCAAAACCGCCCAATGCAAGGGTAAAACAATTTCCTTTGACTATTTGGTAAACACCTTGCCCTTGCCTGAACTATTGCGCCTAACCGGGGAAGCGGAACTTGCCGCGCTGGCAGACAAACTGGTTCACACGCAGGTTGCGGTTTATAATTTTGCCATTAAGCGCCAGGTAAAACCGTTTAGTTGGATTTATTTTCCCGATAAACAGGACCCCTTTTACCGTATCGGCCTGCAAAGCGGTTTTTCCCCCGTCAACGCGCCCAAGGGCGTAAGCGCCTTTTATGTGGAACTGCCCGGGGATTACCCGCACACCCAAGCGGGCGAAGCGCGCATTTGGAAGGCATTAGCCCAAAAAGGTATAATAAAAGAAAGCGACGACGTTTTATTTTCCTTCTGGCAGTCCTTGCCTTACGCCTACGCCGTTTATGACAAATTCCGCGCAAGCGCCGTTAGCCAAGCTTTAAAGGCGTTGGCCGGGCGCGGGTGTTTTTGTGCGGGACGGTACGGCAAATGGGAGTATTCCTTTATGGAAAAATCCCTTTTAGAGGGCTTGGAATTAGCCAAAAAACTTGTATAATGAGGTGTTATGAAAGTTCTCGTTTTTGGCGGCAGTTTTGACCCCGTACACAAAGGCCACGTTTCTTTGTTTCGCCGCGCGATGAAGGTCATCGCGCCCGATGTTGCGCATATCGTTCCGGCCTATCACTCCCCCTTTAAAGCCAAATCTCCCACTCCCTTCCGCCTGCGGATGAAGATGCTTAAACAGGCGTTTGCGGGCTTTGGCAAAAATATCGTGTTTGACGATTACGAACTCAAACAAGGCGGCAAAACCTATACTTACCAGTTGGTGCAATACCTTAAAAAACGCTATGATAACCCGGAAATTTACCTGCTGGTGGGCACGGACTGCTTAAACGATTTGCATAATTGGAAGAACCCCGATTACATTTTTGAAAACGCCGTCGTAGTGGCGGGAAAACGCAAGGGATATAACGAAAATCCGGCCCAGTTCAGGCACTTATTTTTGCCGGGATTTTTCCCTAAACTCTCGTCCAGCCGCGTCCGCGCGCACATTTTGGCCTGCGGCGACGTGCCGGATACCGTTCCCGAGGTCATCGCCCCGACTATCCGAGAAAACCACCTCTACGGCTTGGACGTACACACCTGGCTAAAAGCCCATTTAAAGCCCAACCGCTATTTGCACTCTAAAAACGTGGCGGAAATGGCCGCCGCATTTAGCGATATTTACGACGTAAATGTAGAACTCGCCGTCAAGGCGGGCATTATGCACGACGCGGGCAAAGGCTTTTCCGGCCCGGAACTCATCGCCTTTTGCAAAGAGCATAAAATAAAAGTACCGTTTTTTGAAGATATTTGCCGTATGGAGCCCAGTTTGTTGCACAGTTACGTTTCGGCGTGGCTCGCGCAGCACGAGTTCGGCGTAACCAATAAGGACGTTATCCGTGCCATTGCCGAACACACCTTGGGCAGTTTGCATATGAGCACGCTTTCCAAAATTCTGTTCGTGGCGGATATTTCCTCCAAGGACCGCAAGTACAAGGATGCATTTGTTATCCGCAATTTGGCCTTACAGGATTTGAATAAAGCCCTGCTCTATGCGGCCAACCGCAAACTCTTGTTTACCATTGACTCGCAAAAATGGCTTTGCCCGCTGGGAACAAACTTATGGAACCATCTAATAAAGCAAGAAAAATAACCGAGCGGTGCCTGATGCTCCTCGCCACGGCGTTATTTGCGTGGGGCATTTGGGCGCAACTTACCTCGCGCACGGTGCAAATTTTAACCACCCGGGCCAAGGACACCATACATTTATCGGTGCTGACCTCGCCCGCGATGGATATTTCTTATAATCCTTCCACGCGCAAGGCGGCTATCAGCGTGCGCGCAGACAAGTGCGCCCCGCACGCCTGCAAACCGTTACGCCACGCCAAATTTTTTACCCCCGAAATTTCTGACAGAGAGCAAGCCTGGAACGCTTTTAAAGAGGCCTTAAACACCTGGCGCTACAACCCGCTTATTATCGGGCAGGCGGTCTGGGAATACATTACGGCCTGGCACGATAAACGCACCGATTTGACCCCGGCGGAGTTTACGCTTATCGCCCTAGAACTTACGCAGTTGGAAGCCGCCGATTTTGCGCTAAAACTCCCCCCGTCCTCCAAACGCGCTAAAAAGGCTAAACAACAGGCCCCGGTGGTGCCTTTGGTAGAGGATATGGCTCCTCTGGCACAAAAGGACCGCCCCATAGTGGTGGAAATTTTAAACGCTTCCGGCCAGCGCGGGCTTGCCCTTAAATTAACCCAATTTTTGCGCGAACAAAACGCCAAGGGCCTTTTGCGCGTAGATGTATTGCAGTACGACAATTACCCCACATTGCAGGAAACATCCTCTATCGTGGATTACAGCGGGCGGCTGGTGCAGGTAAAACAGTTAAGCCGCGCTATCGGCATAAACGGCGAAATCAAGACCGATTCCTCCCCCAACGTAATATGCGATACGCGCATTATCTTGGGCAAGGACTTTGAAATGCCGCTCTAAAATGCTAGACTAATTTTATTGCAGTTATAACGTTATTTGCAGAGGTGGTTTATGGATACCAAAGAACTCGTGTGCCTGGCGGCAAGAATTGCCGATGACAAAAAGGCCGAGAATATTAAAGTAATAGATTTGTGCGGACTTTCTTCGCTGTGCGATTATATTTTAATCGTATCCGCCACCTCCAAGCCGCATTTGGACGCGGTGGAAGAAGAAATCAGCAAAAAATTAAAAGAACTGGGCTACTACAAAGCCAACCGCGACGGCGGCGAAAGCAATCTGTGGCGCGTGAGCGACTACGGCGGCTTTTTGGCCCATATTATGACCCCGGAAGCGCGCGATTTCTATGCGCTTGATAAGATTTTCAGTTTCGGTAAAGAAATTGACTATAAAAAACCTGTTAAAAAAGCGGTAAAAAAGGCTCCCGCCAAAAAGGCTGTGTCCAAGAAAACAACTACTAAAAAAACGGCCACCAAAAAGACCACGGCCAAAAAAGCGGCTGTCAAAAAAACCGCTGCTAAAAAGACTACCGTTAAAAAAACGACGAAAAAAACCGCTAAAACGAAATAACCTCTTATGCTAGAAAAATTAAAACAAGACATCACTTTAAAACTCGCCAACGCGGACTGCTTTAAGGGCTCTGAATTGCCCGAAGTGGAATTTGCCCCCGCGCCCGCCCATACCGGGGCGGACATTTCGCTCGTGTGGGCAATGGCTGCCGCCAAAAAGTTACATAAAAACCCGCTGGAAATCGCCAAAGAGGCCTGCAAGGTCCTGCGCGAACTGACCGGCATTGCCGATGCGCAAGCCGTCCCGCCGGGGTTTATCAATTTAAAGTTGGAGGACAATTTTATCATCACCTGCGCCTCCGACCGCCGCATTAAAGACCGCAATGCCGAAACCTCCAAACACAATATTTTAATTGAATTTGTCTCCGCCAACCCCACCGGGCCCTTGCACGTTGCCAGCGGCCGCGGGGCCAGTTTGGGCGACAGTTTGGTTAAAATCCACCGCGCCTTGGGCTACTCCTGCGACAGCGAATATTACGTCAACGACGCGGGCAACCAGGCCGAACTGTTGGCGATTTCCGTCAAGGCCCGCAAAGAGGGCAAGGAACCGCCGGAAAACGGCTATCACGGCTCTTACTTAATTGATTTAGCCAAGCGTATCCCCGCTGACCTGCCCGAAGACCAATACGGCCGCTGGGCAATGGAAGAGTTAATCAAAACCCAACAGCAGGATATGAAAGATTTCCACGTTGATTTTACACGCTGGTTCCGCGAATCGGACCTGCATAAAGAACACGCCCCGCAAAAAGCCTTGGAAGCCTTAACGGCCAAGGGTTACACCTACGAAAAAGACGGCGCGGTTTGGTTCGGCTCAACCAAGGACTCCGAAGCACAGGACGACAAGGACCGCGTACTCGTGCGCCACGACGGCCGCCCGACGTATTTTTTGGCCGATATTTCCTATCACAAAAACAAATACGACCGCGGCTATGATACCTTAATTGATATTTTAGGCGCCGACCACCACGGCTATGTGCCGCGTATGAAGGCCGCCGTACACGCCTTGGGCCACGAAGAAAACACCTTTGTACCGATTATCCACCAACTGGTGCACTTAATTGAAAACGGCGAACAGGTAAAAATGTCCAAGCGCGCGGGCCGCTTTATTACCCTGCGCGAATTAATGGACGAAGTAGGCACGGACGTATGCCGCTTCTTCTTTGCCAGCCGCACCCCCAACGCCCATATGATGTTTGATATGGACCTAGCAAAAAAACGAACCAACGAAAACCCGGTTTTCTATGTGCAATACGTCCACGCGCGTATTCACTCTATCTTTAAAGCCGCGGCGGAAATGGGCATTACCGACTACAACGGCATTACCACTCCGCTGGCCCCGCAGGAAAGAGCCCTCTTGTTAAAACTGATTTGGCTCAAACACGTCCTGCGCAACTGCATTGCAGATTTAAGCCCCCACCATTTGACTACTTATTTGGTTGAATTGGCGGGCCTGTTCCACGCGTTCTACGACACCTGCCGCGTGCTGGACGAGAACAATCTGGAACAAACCAAATCCCGTTTGTTTATTTGCCAACGGGTGGCGGAACGGATTAAAAAAGGGCTGGAATTTATCGGCGTCAGCGCGCCGGAACAAATGTAAGCCCGGACGAATTACAAACAGAACGAAAAATCTCTATCCCCCTCTGGCGGACGGAGATTTTTCATCTCTGGCACTTTTTATATAAAGGGGAATTATATGAAAAAAACACTCCATCTTATTTTAGGCGTTTTGCTTTTGCCGCTTGCGCTAGGGGCGCAAAGTTTGCCCAAGGCCGAGGACGCCTTTGAAAAAGGCGACTACGTGGCCGCCCTTGCGCAATACAAACAATTAATGCAATCCGCCACAGGCGACGAACGCCTGCACGCCCAACTGCGCTACGCCGCTTGCCAATTTGGCTTGGGCGAATATTTAAACGCCGCCAAAACCATTTGGGGTTACACCCTGCCGGAAAACGATTTGTGGAAGGCGCGCTTTTTGCTCTACCGTATCCAATTGTCGGGCCAAACCTCCTCGGTTTACCGCCGGTTATTAAACGAACGGCAAATAGACTCTAAGGACGCGCAAAACGACCCCGAAGCCTGGACCAAGGATGAGTGGGAAGCCCGCATCACCCAAGATTACGAAACGCTTTGGGCTATGCGCGCCGCCCTTATCAACGCCCCGATTGAGCGCGAAACCCTCATTTTAAACGTAAAGGCAACCGACACACAGCGTATCCCCACGCTGTTTGACTATGTAGTTTTTGAGTGGCAGCGCCACTTAACCGCGCAAAAGCCCGTAACGCTCGCCCGGCTGGAAAACGCAGAATTTTTAGACGGTTACGCCACGGTTTCCCCCCAGCAAAAGGAACAGGCCGAAAAGTTGGCTTACCTCCTCAAAACCGCCTATTTATTAGACGGAAAAGGCCGCCAAAACGCCAAAATATTTTGGCAGACCGATTTTATTTTATTGCCCTTTACGCAGGGCCGCTTTTTTGAACTTAAAAACAAAGAAAAAGCCCTTAACACCGCCGTCAGCCAGTTAAACGTCATCAGCGGTCTTACCCCGCAAACAATGGGCTTTTGGAATAAAATTAAAGGCTATGTATCGGCCGATAACACCGACTACGGCCGCTCGTACGCCGCCTATCAGGCCGCCGAACTTTTGTGGAACCGCGGAGGAGACCGCGAAGAAGCCCTCAAAATTGCCCGCTTTGGCAAGGGCTTAAATAACGGCTACTACGCCACCCAATGCGCCCGGCTAGAAAAACAAATTTTGCAAAAGGAACTTTCCTTTAACGCCTTACCCAAGGCCGTTAATCCGCAAAAAATAGAACTCTCTTTCACGGCCCGAAACGCCAAAGAAGTATTTGTACGCGTATATAAAACCTCTTACGAGGAACTATTAAAATTTTACCGCGCGGGCCAAGTGGGCCGCACCGTCAACTCGTGGGATTTCCTCACGCGTTTATCCGGCAAAAACATACAGGAAGTGCTTTCCCGCGCCCCGTATAAAGCCGCTTCCGCACCCGTAACATACGAACGCCCGTATTTTGAGCAAAAGGGCACAGTGGCGCTCCCCGCGTTGGAAAACGGTTTCTACTTTGTACTGGCCAGTTACGACGCATCCTTTGACGCCGCTTCCGCGCCCGTGCAAGGGGCCGTTTTAAACGCCACCGATTTGGCCTTGTTCGTTACCGGAGCCATTGAGGACACCCCGGATAAATACGTCGCCACCCTGTCTGGCAAAACGCAAACCTTCCGCCCCAATGTCTTCCGTATATATACCGCCAACTTAAAAACGGGTATGGCGGAAGGAAACGTCAATTTGGATATTATCACCACCTGGAAAGGCAACCGCCAAAAGGCCGCCACACAGGCCGACGGCTCCGCCGCGTTTGTGCGCCCCATTACGGTCAGCACCACCCGCAACACAAATAACAACTATTTCATTAGTCCGCTGGCCGAAAAGGACGGCAGCCGCGCCTTTACGCCCGCGCTCTATTTCCATTTTTACAATAACGAGCCCGTGCGTATGTTCCTGCAAACGGACCGCGCCATTTACCGCCCCGGCGAAAAGGTTTATCTCTCGCTAAACGCCTTTGAAACCTTGCCGCGCGGGTTAAAAGTTTTGCCCAACCACCGCGTGGAAATTAAGGTATCGGACGCTTCGGGCAACACCGTTTTTACCGCCCGCCCCACCGTCAACGCTATGGGCACTGCGCAGGCCGAATTTACCCTGCCGGATAACCCTATGCTGGGGTATTTTCAAATCCAGGCCTCTTTGACGGCTAACAAACACACTTACCGCACCTACCAGTCGTTCCAGGTGGAGGAATACAAACGCCCAGATTACGAAATCACCTTGTCCGCCGACGGCACAACCCGCGAATACAACAAGGAAACCACGGTAACGGGCCAAGCCCAGTATTACTTTGGTTCCCCCTTGGCCGGCGCCGCCATTAATTATACGGTAACCCGCCAGGACTATTTGCCCCCCTTCTATTGGTGGAAGGTCCTGCCGCCTTCGGACGGCGACAAGGTGGTCGCCCAAGGTACCGCCAAAACGGATGACAAGGGTTCCTTTAAAATTACCTTTACCCCGCGCCAGCAGGAAAAGGACGAAACCTTTGCCAAATACATCGTTAAAGCCGAAGTGTTGGACGAAAGCGGCCGTGCTATCAGCACCCAAAAGGCCTTTACGGTCAGCACGCTTGCCAAACTCTTTAAACTGGACTTTACGCAAGGCTTCTACGACGCCAATACCCAAACGTCCGACTTTGCCCGCCTCACGCTTACAAACGCAGACGGCAACGCCGTAACGGGCAAAGTTTCCGTAAAGGTATCCTTGCTGGAAAACACCTTACCGAAAACGCAAGAGGACGACCGCTTCTATCCGCGCCCGGTTAATACCTTGGAAAACCAATTCAAAAACGCCAAGGAAGTTAAAACCGCTTTCACGCGGGATATTTCCTTTAAAAAGGCTGGGGAGCAAGTGTTATCCTTGCCCGCTCTGCCGGAAGGCGTTTACCGCCTGACCTTAAAGGCCGACAAATCTGGCACGCAAAGTATGGTATTTGTAGTGGCGGACACCCGCTCCCAGTTGCAACTGCCGGATGTTACGCTCTTCCAGCGGGATACGTATTACCCTGGGGAAACCGCGCGCGTGCTGTTGGGTGCTGGTAACTTAACGGGTTCCAAACGCGTAGAAGTCTATCGCGGGGAAACCTTCCTCACGCGCAAGGATTTACTGCCCGGCGGCGTGTCGGTTTACACGTTCCCGGTGGAGCAAGAGGAACGCGGCGGGCTTGCGCTTGCTTGGTTTGGGGCCAGCAACTACACGTTCCACCAAGGCCAAGCCACGGTAAAAGTACCCTTTAATAACAAAGATTTGACCGCCGTTATTGACGTGCCCAACGAGGTCCGCCCCGGCCAGGAAACCGCTTGGAAACTGACCGTTAAGGACGCTTCCGGCCGCCCCGTGCAAGGCCAGGCCAGCCTGACGGTGTATGACAAATCCTTGGATTATTACGCCAAGCCGGAGCACGCGCTTTCGGCGCAGGCACTCTACCCGCAGAACGCCCAAACGGCGGACCGCACGGTAAACCAATCTAACGGTTATTTTTCCAACTATTTTACGGGCAAAACGGAAAACGGTTTTGTACCCGCGCCCCGCTTGCCAGCAAGCAACCTCTTAATGACCGTGCGCCCGTATCCCCATATGTTGGGCCGCTCGCGCGCCAACGGCATAATGTTTAAGTCCGCTATGGCGTCCGCCCCGCAACTGGCCGAAAGCAAAGCCACGTATAAGGAAAGTTTTGCGGAAGCCGCCGAAGACACCTCCGCAGACGAAGTCTTTGAAACCGCCGCCGCCCCCAATGATGCGGGCTCTGCGGACGCTCCGCGCACCAACTTTGCGGCTACTGCGTATTTTAACCCGGCCTTGCCTATCGTCAACGGGCAGAGCGTGATTAAATTTACGTTGCCGCAGAGTTTGACGGCTTGGAACATTTTGGGCTTTGCCCTTACGAAAAACGCCGATTTCGGCGCGTTTACCGCTTTCACCGTTACCCGCAAGGACTTTATGGTCCGCCTGCAAATGCCACGCTTCTACCGCGAAGGAGACAAAGGCGTTTTGCAAGCCGCCGTTACCAACTTAACGGGTAAAAAACTCACCGCCGAGGTGGCCCTTGCTATCCAAAAGGACCAGGTAAACGCTCTGGCTGATTTCGGCCTGACGGACACCGTTAAACGCGTAACCGTGGGCGCAAACGCTACGGAATTTGTAACGTGGGAAATCACGGCGCCCAACGAACCCGCGCTTTATGGCGTTACCGCCACGGCCCGCAGTGGCAAGGCGAGCGACGGCGAGCAAAAAACCCTCCCCGTTTATCCAGGCCGCCAGCGCACCTTGGCTACGGTCAACACCGCGCTTAAAAACGGGCAAAACACGCTGGAACTGACAGAACTTAATGACGTTCCCGCCGCTGATATGCAAACGGCGGTGCTTACAATTAACCCCAGTTTGGCGCTCTCTGTACTTAACGCAATGCCCAACCTGCTGACGAACCCGTACAAGGACCTTGTCAGCACGTTAAACCGCTATGCGCCCTTGGCGGTGGTCCACCAATTCTACACCACCTATCCGCAACTTAAACAAGCGGTTTCCAAACTGCCCAAACGCACGGGCCAAACCGCCGCTTGGAACGAAACCGATCCCTTGCGCTTAACGCTTTTGGAACAAACGCCGTGGTTAAGACAAGCCCAAGGCCGCCAGAGTAAAACGGCGGACTTGGTGGACTTGTTCAACCCGGAAACGGTTCAAAAGACGCTAAACAAGGAACTCACGCAACTTAAAAAATTCCAAAACGAAAGCGGTGCCTTTGCGTGGTTCCCGGGCGGACAGGATGACGACTATTTAACGCTCTACGCTTTAAACGCGTTCGCCTCTGCGGTGTCCTTTGGTGCGGAAATTCCGCAGGCCGAAGCCAAACAGGCGATTGCCTACATCGTGCCGCGTATTGAGCAAAAATTAAAGGCAGATAAGGCCGGAAGTGAGGGCGCTGTTTCCTTGGCCCTGTATGCGGCTTATACGCTTTCCGCGTTTCCGCAAAACTGGGCGCAAATTGCCCAAGCCAAGCCCTACATCAAACGCTGGGCCGACTATGCCGGGGAACAAGCCCGCTTTATGACGGCCCTCGGGCAAACATATGCGGCAGTCATTTATCACCGCTTGGGCGACGATATTAAGGCCAACCAGTATTTGGACTTGGTACTCTCGCGGATGAAACAGGACAAACTGGCCGGAGCCTATTTTGCCCCCGAAGCGCAAAGTTGGGTCTGGTACCGCGACACCATTACCACCCAAACGGCCACCCTGCGCGCACTTACCGAAATCCGCCCGCAGGCCCCACAAGTGGACGCTATGACCCAATGGTTGCTCTTTAACCGCCAAGTAAACGAGTGGAACAACTCCAAGGCCGCTTCCCAAACCGTGTTTACCTTATTGGACGTAATGAAGGCCAAAGGCGCGCTGTCGCTCCCGGTAACCTATCAGGTAAACTGGGCCGGAGAGGAAAAGCGCTTTGCCTTTGAACCGATGGACTGGACCAAGGACTTGCAACTCGTCCGCACGGGACGCCAAATTAATGGAAAAACCAAAACGGCCACGATTGCCAAGCAAGGAGCAATGACGGACTTTGCTTCGCTCTCCGTGCTTTACCAAACGCCCAACGTAAAGGCTTCGCCCAAGGGCGTTATCAACGTAACGCGCGAATATTTTACGCGCTTTACGCAAGACGGCGTGCAGAAACTCCGCCCGGTGCAGGATTTGGACGAAATAAAAGTAGGCGACGAGGTGGAAGTGCACCTCACGCTGACGACGGACAGCGCGTTTGAATACGTCTTGCTTGACGACCCCAAGCCCGCCGGTTTTGAAAGCGAGGAATTAACCAGCGGCTGGGAGTGGGATAAATTATCCCTCTACCGCGAAACGCGCGACGCAGCCACCCGCTTCTTTATCAACTGGGTTCCGGCAGGCAAGGTAACGCTTTCGTATGTACTCCGTCCGACGGTATCCGGCAAGTTCCGCGCGCTCCCCGCGCAGGTGCAGTCTATGTACGCGCCCGAATTTGGCGCACACACGGGCACGGAACTCTTAACCGTAGATAAATAAGCCTGTTTTTACCTATCCCGGTTTGGTTTTCGCCAAGCCGGGATTTTTTATGTAAATCCGTATAAAAAACACCTGCGAATATACTATAATGAAAGTAATTCTAAGGAGTATTTCACTATGCCTTTAACCGTTTTTGCGCCCCTTGACGGCGCCGTTGTACCGCTGGAACAAGTACCCGACCCCGTATTCAGCGAGCGTATGCTGGGCGACGGAATCGCCCTAGACCCCGCCGGAGACACTATCTTCGCCCCAATGGACGGAAAAATCATCAATTTTAACAAAGCCTTACACGCGCTGGTAATTGCCCAAAACGGGATAGAAATTTTAATCCACGTCGGGCTGGAAACGGTTTCTTTAAAAGGCGAAGGTTTTACCCCGCTTGCCAAAGAGGGCGACACGGTTAAAAAAGGCCAACCTCTTTTAAAATTTTCCCACGCGGCACTTGCCAAGGCCGCCAGTTCGCTCGTTATGCTCGTAGTAACCGCTCCGGCGGATGCCAAGGTGCAACACACCGCCAAGGAACTGGTAAAAACGGGCGCGGAACTTTTTACGGTTTCCGTACCCGGTGTGCACGCGGCCGGGGAAGCCCCCCAAACCTTTACGGTGGGAGGACCCTTTACTGTGTTAAATGCCAACGGTTTGCACGCACGCCCCGCCGGGGTGCTGGCACGCTTGTCCGCCGGATATGCTTATCCCGTACAAATTTGCTATGGGAATAAAACCGCCGACGGTAAAAGTTTGGTAGGCATTATGGGCCTTGCATTAGAATACGGCAGCCAAGTAACGGTAAAGGCGGGCGGGCCGGAAAGCGAAGCCAAAACCTTTTTAACCCAAGTAGAACAAGGCTTTAAAAACGCCTTTGGCGAACAAGTTTCCGCCACCTCAGTTGCTCCTGCCGATAAGCCCCAAAACCCGGTGGATTTTTCTGCCGCCGTGCAAATATCGGGTCTGTGCGCCTGCGGGGGCCTAGCCCAGGGAAAGGCCTTCCTTTTTAAACCGCAAGACGCCTTGTACGAGGAAAACGCCCAAAACCCGCAGGACGAGCGCAAGGCGCTGGCCGCCGCGTTGGAGGAAGAAACCGCCGAAACGCAGGCTAAAATCGCCGCCGAAACGCACAAAACCACGCAGGATATTTTGGCCGCTCATTTGGGGCTGTTGCAAGACCCGCTTTTGCGCCAAACCGCCCTGGACGCAGTCGCCCGCGGCAAAACGGCCTCTTATGCCGTAAACGAAGCCGTCCGCACGAGCATTGATATTTTAAAAAAGACCAAAAACCGCTTTTTAATGGAGCGCATTGCCGATATTAAGGACTTGCGCCGCTCCCTTTTGTGGCGGCTGAGCGGGCAGAAATACGCTTTGCCGAAACTGCCCCAAGGGTGCATTTTAATAGCCGAGGAATTACTCCCCTCCGAGGTTTCCCATTTGTCCGGTACCGCCGCAGGTGTAATCTTGGCGCACGGCTCCCCCACCGCACACGCGGGTATTTTACTGCGTAATATGGGGCTCCCCGCCGTGGTAAACGCCGGGAAAGGCGTACTCCAAATCCCGGACGGGGCAACTGTTCTCTTGTACGCGGACGAGGGCAAGGCGCTCATCAACCCCACACCCGAGCAACTAAAAGATTTTGAAGCCACCCACCAAAAGGAGCAGGCCCTTTTGCAAGCGGCGTCTTCCCAAGCACAGGAGCCCGCTCTCACGCAAGACGGCGTGCATATTGCGGTGCTGGGCAATGTCTCCACCCCGCAGGAAGCCGCCTTGGCCGCCCAAAACGGAGCCGAGGGTTTAGGATTAGTACGCACCGAATTTTTGTTTAACCACCGCGCAGACGCGCCCAGCGAGGACGAACAGTTGTCCGTCTATCAGGAAACCTTAAACGCCTGCAAGGGCCGCCCCGTTACGTTCCGCCTGCTGGATGCGGGAGGCGACAAACCCCTGCCGTTTGTGCAAATTTCGCCCGAGGATAATCCCATTGTGGGCGTACGCGGCATCCGCGCGTTTAAGCGCAACGAAGCGTTTTTCAGAACGCAAATCCGCGCACTTTTGCGCCTTACGCCGCTGTCCCAAGTGCGCATAATGCTGCCAATGGTAACCTTTGCGGACGAAATTGTCTTTTTTAAAGATTTAATCGCCCAAGAAGCCGCCCAATTAGGCCTGCAAGAAGCCGTACAGACAGGCGCGATGATAGAGGTCCCCTCCGCCGCGCTCACAAGCGCACAACTGGCCAAGCACGCCGATTTCTTTTCTATCGGCACTAACGATTTAACGCAATACACGCTGGCGATTGACCGCGGACATAAAATATTAAGCGCGCAGGCGGACCCGCTCCACCCAGCCGTTTTAAAACTTATTTCGCTCACCTGCCAAGGAGCCCAAAAATACAGCCGTTCCGTGGCGGTGTGCGGTGCAATGGCGGGCGACCTTTCCGCCGTGCCCTTTTTAATCGGGTTAGGCGTAAGCGAACTGGCCGCCGGAATCAAAAATATTGCCCAGATAAAGGCGCTAATCCGCCGTTTGAACCGCCAACAATGCGCACAAATTGCCGCGCAGGCCTTGGAGTTATCCTCGGCGCAGGAAGTGCGCGCCTTGGGCCGCAAACATTTTGCCCTGTAACAAGGAGAATTTATGGAAAAATTGAAACAATCTTGCGCCGCTGTTGGTAAGTTTTTAGTGCGTTTGGGCAAGGCCCTTATGTTGCCGATTGCCGTCCTGCCGATTGCGGGCCTGCTCCTGCGCCTCGGGCAGCCGGACTTACTTAATATTGCCTTTATTTCGCAGGCGGGCGGGGCCGTTTTTACCAATTTGCCCATTATCTTTGCCATCGGCGTAGCCGTCGGGTTCGCCGAAGAAAACCACGGAGCCGCCGCCTTGGCCGCCTTTGTGGGGTATGTGATTTTAACCGCCACCTTAAAAACCTTGGACCCGTCTATCAATATGGATATTTTGGGCGGCATTATTACGGGTGCGGTGGCCGGGTGCTTGTATAATAAATACAAAAATATCGCGCTTCCCCCCTATTTGGCCTTCTTTGGCGGAAAACGCTTCGTGCCGATTGTTACGGGCGCGGTATGTTTACTGCTCGCGTGCGTGTTTTACTTTGTGTGGCCGCCTATCGGGCACGGTATCAGCGCGTTTGGCAACTGGACGATTTCCTCGGGCAGTATTGGGCTGTTCTTCTATGGGCTGGCTAACCGCCTGCTAATTCCGCTCGGTTTGCACCACATTTTAAATAATTTGGTTTGGTTCCAATTCGGCGATTTTGCCACCGTCCAAAACGGCGTAAGCACGCTGGTGCACGGGGATTTGACCCGCTTTTTTGCGGGAGACCCCACCGCCGGGACCTTTATGGCGGGTTTCTTTCCGGTAATGATGTTCGGCCTGCCCGCCGCGTGCCTGGCGATGATTAAAGCCGCCGACACCGCCCGCAAAAAAGCCACCGCCGGGCTATTACTCTCTATGGCGTTGACATCCTTTTTAACCGGGATTACGGAGCCGATTGAATTTTCGTTTATGTTTTTGGCGTTCCCGTTGTATGTACTGCACGCGGTACTTACGGGGCTGTCGCTGGTGGTAATGAATTTACTGCAAGTGAAACTCGGCTTCACCTTTTCCGCCGGACTTTTTGACTACTTGCTTAGTTACGGGCTCGGCACAAACGGCTGGCGGCTGCTCCCGGTGGGGCTTGTGTATGGCGTGCTTTATTATTTTGTGTTTTACTACGCCATTACCAAGTGGAACTTGCTTACCCCGGGGCGTGAAACCGTTGTAACTAGCCAAACAGAACCCGCCCTAGAACAAGAACCCGCACCGGCTATCCAACAGCCTCAAACTAACGCACCGCTTTCCCGCGGGGAAAAGTATATACAGGCCTTGGGCGGAAGGGATAATATTTTATCGCTGGATGCGTGCGCCACGCGTTTGCGCCTGGAAGTAAAAGACTCCGCCAAGGTGGATGCAAATACGCTTAAACAACTGGGGGCGCGCGGCGTGGTAAACGGCGGAAGCGGCATCGTGCAGGTTGTCATCGGACCGGAGGCGGATTTGCTTTCCGACGAAATAAAAAAGTATTTAAAATAGGGGTTTTTATATATGCGTTTAGTGGTAACCAAAATGAATTTAGGCCTGTGGGCGGCGGCGTATATCAAAGAAAAGATTAACGCCTTTGCGCCAATGCCAAAGAAGCCCTTTGTGCTGGGCTTGCCGACGGGCGGAACAGTGGTGGATATGTACGCCAATTTGCGGCTGTTCTACAAGAACCGCTTATTATCCTTTAAAAATGTGGTTACGTTTAATATGGACGAGTATGTCGGCCTGCCGCTGGATCACCCGCAAAGTTACCACAGTTATATGCACCGCAATTTGTTTGATGAGGTGGATTTACAGCCCGAAAATACCCATATTTTAAACGGACAAGCCAAGGATTTAGCCCACGAGTGCACTCAATACGAGGCCGCTATTGCCGCACTGGGCGGGATTGATTTGTTTTTAGGCGGCGTAGGGCGCAACGGGCACATCGCCTTTAACGAGCCCGGCTCGGCCTTTAACACCCGCACAAGGCTTGTTAATTTAACCTCCAGCACCATAGAGGCCAATTCGCGCTTCTTTTTAAATGACCCGCACCGCGTGCCCAAGCAGGCTCTGTCCGTAGGTATCGGCACGGTAACGGATGCCAAAGAAGTGTTATTTTTGGCTTCCGGCGCCAAAAAGGCCGAAGCCGTGGCCCATTTGGCCGCCCCGGGCAAGGATTTAAATTGGCCCATTACTGCCTTAAAACTACACCCGCACGCCACCCTGCTGGCGGACCCCGAAGCGTGCGCCCAACTGCCGGAACCCTTTAAAAGCCAACTGGCCGCGCAAATGGCCACCGCTCCCGCCGGGGCGCATTGGACACTAAACATAGAGGAATAATATGCAAGATTTACTAATTACCGATACGCGCGCGGTGCTGGCGGGCGAAATCCGTCCGGCCACGCTGTGGCTTTCAGGCGGCAAAATCAAACAAATTATTACGGACGAAACCCCGCTGCCCAATGTGCCGGTTTTTAACGCCCAAGGCGCGCTTGCCGTGCCGGGGTTTATTGACCCGCATATTCACGGATTTGCCGGGCACGGGCCCGAAAATGCCGCGCCGGAGGATTTGCTTGAAATGTCCAAGCAATTGGCCCAATACGGTGTAAGCGCCTTCTGCCCCACCCTCTATTGCGCGCGTCCGCACGAAATGGAATCCCTTTTAAAAACGTTACTCCCCGCACTGGGAAAGGAAACGGGCGCACAAATTATCGGGTTTCACTTGGAGGGGCCCTTCATTTCCCCTAAAAAACCGGGCGTAATGAAACCGCAGGACATAGTTCCCCCGCAATTAGCCGATATGGAACGCCTGTACGAAGCGGCCCAAGGACACATCACTAACATCACCCTGGCCCCCGAACTGCCCGGGATTAGCCCTATTATTGATTTTTGTTTGGCGCACGGAATTTTGGTACAGGGCGGGCACACAAACGCCACCTACGACGAATTTTTGCGCGGAGCCCAACAAGGCGTAAAACACGCCACACATTTATTTAATGCGATGAGCGGATTTAACCACCGGGCCCCCGGAGCCGCCGGAGCAGTGCTGATGCACCCGGAAATTTCCTGCGAAATCATCGCCGACGGCGTACACGTCCACCCGGACGTGGTCGGCTTTTTGCGCCAGGTAAAACCGCTTGAAAATATTGTGGCAATTACCGACGCCCTAAAACCCACCGGGCTTACGGACGGACCGTTTATTGCCAACGGGGAAGAGGTTATTTTGGACGGCGGCGTTTGGAAGCGCAAAACAGACAAGGTAATTGCGGGCTCCGCGCTGACAATGGCGCAGGCCTTTAAAAATTTGGTGGCCTTTGGCTACACGCCCGCTGAGGCCGTACAACTGACGAGTACCAACGCCGCTCGCTTATTAGACGTGTCCAACAAAGGGCGGCTGGAAGAAGGCTTTGCGGCGGATATTGTGCTTTTGGATCCGCAACTAAATTTGCAAGCCGTCTTTTTAGGCGGGAAAAAGCAATAAAACTAGCGCAAATCCCAAGTGGGTTCCGTAGCAAAGATACCCCCACCATAACGCTGGGAAGTTTCCGTCCCCAACGAGTTACACACCCGCCGCCAACGGGCCAACTGAGAACTGTCTTGCGCTCTTCCCGTTATGCAAGCCCGTTTTGCGTCTGCCTTGGCGCATAACTTACTGTTAGAACTGCTATGCGCGTATGTGCGGAAGTAAATAGCCGCCTGGGTGCCCCACGGAGCCAAATACGAATAGCATTGATTCATACATATCAGCGCCGTGCCCTCCCCCCAACAATCTCCGCCCATACTATTGGGCAGTTTAATTGTAAAGTTTTTCGGTATTTCCACATCCAATTGGTCAAACGAAGTCGCGTACTGGCCATTTGCCAAATAATATGCTTCTTGGGCCTTTTCCACCGTCTCCACCAGTGGTATATAGGATGTAAATTTAGATTTATCCACTGCCAACTGATACTGGGGCACAGCCACCGCCGTCAATATGCCAATAATAAGGACAACGACTAATAGTTCTATGAGGGTAAAACCGGCGGCTGTGCAAAAATGATTAGCCGTGCGGCCTAACATTGTTAAGCCGTCATCCCGGAAGGTCTTTATCCGGGATCTGTCGTTTATAAAATTAAGAGCCATACTGGAAGGTTGACCGGCGTGGGGCGTTCCGGTATCTGTCGTTTCCTTTTTTGATAACAACGGATCCCCGACTAAAACCTTCGGGGATGACGGCAAAAAACGCCAAAATTTGTTAAATCCTTTCATTTTTTTCTCCTTGTTAAGGCCTTTATATTTGAGCAAAACGGCCTTTTATACGCGTTGTTATACAACGGATACATCCGGGTATATCCACCGCGAATTATCAAAATTTTAACAAAAAAAAAAAAACGAAACAACCCCTTTACAGTAAACGACGAAAAAACGCCTTGCAGGCGGCAGATTTTCCACGCTCATTTGATTAGGGAAGCCTCACTGTTTTTGTAAGGTTGTAAACCAACGAAACAACAACAATAAAAACTACATTGTTTGGTTGTCATCCCCGAGGAATTTAGTCGGAGATCTGTCGTTTCGTACGAAAACAACTATGGCACAACAGATTCCCGACTACGGCACTCGGGAATGACAACAATAGCAACGAGCTCCCCTTAACCCTGCGGGCGCTTTTTATAGGGCCCACCGCCAAGATAGGTCCTTTGACCCTGTTTTTTATTCCCTAGTTTTCTATATAATGTATATATGAAAAAATTAACGACTCTTTTTATTTTCGTTTTCGCCGTTTGCACGGCCAGCCCGGCTTTTGCCCAAGGCAAACTGATTAAAAATACCGCTAAGGCTAATATAAAGGCGGGTGAAATTGCCGCCCGTTCCTCCGCCAGAGCAGGTGCAGTGGCAGCCCGCAGTGCCGCCAAGGCTACGCCAAAAGCGATGTCCCAACAAGCAAAACTGGCCCAAATTACTGAACAAATTAAGGTTTCTGTGCCTGCTCCTAAACAGCCCGCTCCGGCAAAGACTTCCCGCTTTGCCAGTATTAAAGGCGCTTTAACCCGCTTAATAGGCAGAGCCCCGGCTGTTCAGTTGCCACCACAGGTATTGCGTGAAGACTTATCTTTAAAAATTAAAGATTTCTCTGATTATAAAACCGATTTAAAAACCCTCCCCGATGAAACGCCGTGGAAGGAAACCCCGCAGGATATGTACCGCGCGTTAAGTTTGCCAGCCGACGGAATAGCCCTGCGCAATATTATGGAAAACGGCCTTTTGTTAAAGGATGTCGGCAAGTTTAGTAACAACCGCGCAATGGTTTATGTTAGTGCTGATCCCCGTATGGTCAGAACGGTTTCTTCTATGAAATTTAACTCTTTGGCCGCTAACCCAAACACCGCCGTTCATTACGCAAAGATGCACCACAGCAAGGATATTATCGTCGTGGTTCGTGTGCAAGGATTGCCAGAACACGGAAAAATTGAACACGTGAGCAGAGATATTCCGGCTGGAAACATCAAGGAAGTCATTGCCGCTTTGAATATCGGCGGACAAACCGTATGGTGCCGGGTAAAAGCCGAGAAAGACGGCTTCATTTTTACCCCGTATTGGTTTGACACCACTGGATTATAGGTCCAAAGACCTATGGTTTTTTTAGCCAGGAACACTTATACTATAAATAATTCCGAATCAGGAGTTTTTTATGAAACGCACTCTATTTCTTTTACCCATTATTGCCGCCCTGCTTTTAACTGCGCCGCTTCAAGCGCAAAATGTGGTAAAGGCGGGTAAAGGTGCCGTAAAAGTAACCGATACCGCCACTAAGGCCGCCGAAGCGGGAGTCAAATCCTCTGCCAAAGCCGTGGGTGCGGCAAGCAAGGTATCCCTTTCCACGCGCTTGGTCCAGCGGCTCCCAAAGGGAGTAGTGGTAAAAGCCCTTGAATTAAAGGGCTTATCCCGCCCGCAGGCATTGCGCAAAGCAGTGGAATTGGGTGTCAACAAAGCCCAGCCCGGCTGGCCAAAATTGCAGGCAGACGGCGCTATCCACACGCAAACTTTTAAAGATTTAACCTTGGACGGCTACAAAGGCGTCGTGCCCGCACTTCCGCACCCGAACCGCAACATTTATTTGCACCGCGGTATGGGGCTGACGGAAGAGGGCCTTGTAAAAGTATTGCAAAAAGGCGTCCTCTTGGAAGATGCGGGCGGAGCCTCTGACTGGTTTAACACCTCTTTGGCTATGGGCGGTATTGGCACGCCGGGGATGTCTCAGCCTCTCCTTGATAAAATGAGCGAAGCAAAAGCCATTAACTTTACGATTGACGCGCAGGAAGCCGCACACTATGCCCAAAACAACAGTTTTAAGGACGGCAAAGTACCTGTGGTGGTAACCACACACGGGCTGCGCGGCAAAGACCCAATTTCCGGCTATTACACCTTTAAAGAGGACATTAAGCCCGAGCAATTTACGGCGGTGGCCGTCCTGCTAAAAGGGCCGACAGGCCTCCCCCTTTGGTACCGGGCCAGTTTGGCCAAAGACGGCAAAACGCTCGTCTTAACGCCCTACCAAGTAACGGAAAAATAAATTTCGCCCGGGGTTATATAAAAAGCCCCGGGATTTTTTATGCTTTACAGTTTTCCCCCACTTATCACTCCTAAAACCCGCGTACTGGTTATCGGCAGTATGCCGGGTGTGGCGTCATTGAAAGCGCAGGAATATTACGCCTTTAAATACAACCAATTTTGGAAGATTATTTTTGACCTGTTTGCTGGCGGGCGCACGCCCAAAGACTATGAGGATAAAAAACAAGTCTTGCTCGCCCAAGGCATTGGGTTATGGGATGCATTGGCCGCGTGCGAACGGACGGGCAGTTTGGACGGGAATATTCTAAAACCCACGCCAAACGATTTTCCAACTTTATTTAAAGAATACCCGGGGATAAAAACGCTTTTGTTTAACGGACAAGCCGCGCGGAACCATTTTAAGCGCGCCTTTGACGACGGCGGGAAAATTTGCGCTATTCTCCCCTCCACCAGCCCGGCGCACGCTTCGCGCTCCTATGAAGAGAAAAAACTTCTTTGGCAACGCGCCCTTTTTCGTGCGTTAAATTAAGTAAAATAGGGCCATATGTACAGCACTATGTGGAATTTTAAGACAACCCAATAGAAACTTAAAAGCGCAGTTCACCAAATTTTGATAAAATAAAAGAAACGCTTTCCGCGCCCGTAGTTCAATGGATAGAGCGTCAGCCTCCGAAGCTGGAAATGTGGGTTCGACTCCCGCCGGGCGCAAATTTAAAAGCCTCGCTTTTGCGGGGCTTTTTTATTGACGTCCGGAGCAGGCAAACTGCTTTGCCTGCGTCGGGAGGCGAAGACCGGAGCGATGTTTTTGTTTGAGGGTGAAGCCCGAAAGGCAAAAACCGCGAGGTCCGGCCCGGAGGATTTTTACGTCAGTAAAAATACCGTAGGGGACCACGCCGGGCGCAAATTTAAAAAGCCTCGCTATGGCGGGGGGCCTTTTTATTGTAAACCAAAGCCGCCACGCTTCCCCTCAAATTGATATAATACACTTATGGGAATAGAAGAAATTGAGCAGAAGGATTATTTTTCCATCGGCGACGTCAAGCGTATTACCGGCGTGCCGGAATATTCCGTGCGTTACTGGGAAGCCGAGTTCGGCCTCATCCGCCCAATTCGCTTGGAAAGCGGACACCGCCGCTACACCAAGGAAGATGTTTACACTATTCTCAAAATTAAGGATTTAATTTATAAGCACAAATTGACGCTGGAAGGCGCAAAAAAACAACTATCCAAGTATCAGTTTCCGTCGGCAAATAAGGCCGAAAAAGCCCATAGCGATGTGAAACTTCTGACGGAAATAAAAGAAACACTGGAAGAATTGTTAAAATAATGATAAAATATTTAGGTAGTCAGAAAAAGACTATTTTACGGGGAGTGGCTCAGAGGTAGAGCGCTCGCTTGGGGTGCGAGAGATCGCGGGTTCGATTCCCGCCTTCCCGACCATTTAAAAATTATTTACGGGGCGTAGCGCAGATGGTAGCGCGCACGGTTCGGGACCGTGAGGTCGTGGGTTCGAATCCCGCCGCCCCGACCATCTTCTAAAGCACCTTTTTTAAGGTGCTTTTTTCGTCTAAGAATTAAAGTTTTCCCGTCGGAGAACACCTGTTTTTCTTATCTGTTACGGTCTCAGAGTTCTCTTTTCTCCGTCGTAAACTGCAATTTTCCCCGCGTTTTCTCGGAGCTCCAAGTTTGCAGGATCCAACTTACCGCTCGGGCCACACCAGATAGTGATTCGAAGCTATGTCCACATCATTTTCTTTTAAACTTTTTTACCTGTTCCAAACTGAAAAGCATAAAATCACCGTCTGATTTGGCAACCGGAATTAATTTACCAACACGCAGCCAATAGCGCACCGTTGAAATAGGCACGCCAACGGCTTTGGCAAATTGTCCAATCTTAAGCAATTTGGTTTCCTCTGTCTTGGGATAAAACATATCCACATATGTTTCAAAGCTGCGCTCCAATGCCTTATACATAAATGCCTCATAAGCAGTAGTATCTTGTGTTAATTGCCCCTTTTCGATACTACTTATATATTTTTTGCGATCTCTAGGGCGGATAATA
Organism: Candidatus Avelusimicrobium stercoris; assembly: GCF_002437085.1. Taxonomy (NCBI): domain Bacteria; kingdom Pseudomonadati; phylum Elusimicrobiota; class Elusimicrobia; order Elusimicrobiales; family Elusimicrobiaceae; genus Candidatus Avelusimicrobium; species Candidatus Avelusimicrobium stercoris. Next base: position 29,113 of record NZ_DJOA01000039.1, read on the forward strand.
ATGGGCCATAAACCATTCTGTAAAAGTATTAAGTTCATTAGTAAACGCCCAACACGCCCATTCCCATCAATAAACGGGTGAATAGATACAAACTTAAAATGCCCCATAATAGCGCGGCTAATTACATCTTTTTCAGTTTGTAAGTATTCTTCAAACGACATCATTAAGTCTGATACTTTAACCGGATTGGGCAATATCACACTACTGCCTTTAATGCGTACGGGAACATTACGGTAACGGCCTGCAAAAGCATCGTTAATTCCTTTAAGCACTATAGAGTGAATTTTTAAGATATCATCTTGGGAAATCCTTTTATTTTTGGACAATTCATTAAGAATATATCTAAAGGCTTCCGCGTGGTTTTTCGCTTCCAAATAATCTTTTAAGGGTTTTTCCCCTTTGGTAATACCTTCACTAATAACCAACGCAGTCTCTTGGCGGGTAAGCGTATTGCCCTCAATGTGGTTTGAGGTATAGGCCAACTCAGTCTCCAGCCAATGATACAAAGACGCAACCGCCTGAGGATTCTTAAAGGTTTTCGTTAAAAGCTCTATTTGCTTTTTCATGTGACTGGTTATTTTCCCCATATATTACCTCTCGTACATAGTGTATAGTTTTTTTATAAATAAACTATACACTATAAACTACAAAAAATCAAGTCCATTACCTTTTTGATATTTTGCAGCCAATCCGATATTACTCTCTATGTTTTTTGGGGTATAGGTATGCCGTAGTTTAGAAAACAGGGCACCAATCGGCTTTTTATGGCTACAAAACCGCGTTAAATCGCCCGAAACAGATGAGGACATTCATTCGTTTCTCACTCTGGCGACCATTTAGAAAGCCACTTTTAACGAAGCGACTTTTTTGTTGTTCAATTTTCCCCTCTCTCGTCGGCGTTTGTGTCTGATTTTTATCCATTCGGGTTTTAGAGTGGTTTATAAGGCCCGCAAAAAAGGCCCTTTTGGGACCTTTTTCTCTACCGGGCCAAATTGCAGGATCGCAACTTCTATTCGGTACGCCATATTTTTTCCTGTTTTTCAAAATTTACCGCTTCGCTTGCCAAGGTCATAAGTTCTTTCAAACTCATATTTCGCGGGTTTCTATACTCTAAAATATCTGCCACTATACGTGGAGACAAATAGCACAAATTCAAATATCGGGCAAAAGTGCGCTTATTCATTCCACTTGCCTTTTCCCATTCGCGGGAAGTCATACCACTTACCATCATCTTCTTGCACTGCCACGCTCGCGCGAGCCCACGCACTAAACTTTCGTTTAATTGCCGTACCGTCAAAATATTATTGGCAGTGCCATTTTGTAGCCGCGTAGAAGACACATTATCTATGTATAACGTGTCTTTTAGGAGGATACTATCAGCCTTTATCTGCGCGCAAACTCCACCGCTAGGTGGATTTTCCGCAAGGTGTTTTTCCAAAAATGCTTCGAATGCCTGTTTTTTCAAATATATTGTGATATAGCACTCTTTATCTATCTTCTGACAGACAACCCTTTCTAAATAGATTTTAGCCTCATTTTTGCTTAATTCCAGTGCTGCCGTGCGTGGACAGATATCCCTATAATCCGCATTTTGAATTGTTTGTAATACCAAACCGTCTAACTGCCTCACGGACAAATGTGCCCCCGCACGGATGACATAGTATTTAAACACTTTGACACCTTGACGACCTGAAGATAGTTTATAGGCTCTCCCCTGTTCATCCACTAATACATCCCCGAGTAAGGTATCAGCACGGATATTCCTACGATGTTCTCTCATTCCCTCTTTATCCGCTCCGAGCTTGGCCTGTACGCTTTCAAATACATCTTGCGAGATAATCCCTTTATGTTTTCCGGGATACACCTTTTTAAGAGCCAAATGTGGCATTTTTCCTATATAGACTGGATTCCCAAGGATTCGTTGTATAGACCCGTGCCGAAATAAATGTCCGCCCCGCATAGCCCCCGGCGCTGTTTGCCAGCATTTACTGCGGTAGCCTTGCTGATTCATCCAATCGGCTGTAGCTTGTATATTGCCCAATTCCAGATACTTGGTAAAAATCAGATTTACAAGCTCGGCTTCTTTCGGATTAGGGATAAGCTGCTTGTCTTTTAGGTCATACCCCAACGGCGGCGTTCCCCCCATCCACAGCCCCTTGGCCTTACTGGCAGCGA
>NZ_DJOA01000038.1:0-9548 GCF_002437085.1 Candidatus Avelusimicrobium stercoris
CTGGACTACAACTTTCCAGGATGACGGCAAACAACCCAAGCGGTAGGTCCTGAAACGAGTTCAGGACGACCTCCAATTTTTATAACGGCCTTTTCCTTTTCTATAAAAAACCCCGGCCAAGTGATAAACTCAGCCGGGGTTTTTACATCTTTACAAACTTATTTCACAACTTTTTCAGCGGGCTGGATGGCCGCGAGTTGTTTGTACAAGTCGCGGCCCGCATTTAGGGATAAGAAAACCCCCGGTTCGCTTACGCTTGCCGGGGGCTTTTCATCCTTCTTTACAAACTTATTTTACAACTTTTTCAGCAGGCTGGATAGCCGCGAGTTGTTTGTACAAGTCGCGTCTCCAAGCATACTCGGATTCAGCGCGTTTGATAAGTTCCTTCGCGAGTTCCGGGTTGTCGCGCATCAAGCCTTTGAAGCGGTTTTCACCGCTCATATAGTCCACCAACGGCAAGGTCGGCGCACCTAACGGGCTATCCACGTGCAAGGGGTTCTTGCCTTCGTAGCGGGCTTCGGGGTTGAAGCGGTAGAGGATCCAGCGGCCGGCTTGTACGGCGCGTTTGGCTTCACCCATACCTTTGGACATATCAATCCCGTGAGCGATACAGTGGGAGTACGCAATTACGAGGGCCGGACCGTTGTAAGCATCGGCTTCCGCCAAGGCTTGGATGGTCTGGTTCATATTGGCACCCATAGCCACCTGGGCTACATAGATGTTCCCGTAGGTCATCGCAATCATACCGAGGTCTTTCTTCGGCATTTTTTTGCCGCCCGCGGCGAACAAGGCTTTGGCGCCCAACGGGGTGGCTTTGGACATCTGGCCGCCGGTGTTGGAATAGACTTCCGTATCCAGCACCAAGACTTTTACATTCTTGCCGCTGGCTAATACGTGGTCCAAACCGCCGTAGCCAATATCGTAGGCCCAACCGTCGCCGCCCAAAATCCATACGGATTTCTTGACGAGGTAGTCAGCCAGGCTGAGCAGGCGTTTGCAGGTTTCGCAACCTTTTTCGGCACCTTTGTTCAAAATACCTTTCAGTTCAGCCACACGGGCGCGTTGTTCTTCAACGCCCGCATCGGTGCTTTGGTCGGCGTTGATAAGCGCGTCAATCAAAGCGGCGTGTTCTTTGAGGCCACCTTCTTTGGCTTCGGTCAAGGCCGCTTTGGCATCGTGGTTGAGTTGGTCAAACGCCAAGCGCATACCCAAGCCAAATTCGGCGTTGTCTTCAAACAAGGAGTTGGACCAAGCCGGGCCTTTGCCGTCGTCGCGTTTGCAATAAGGCGTGGTGGGCAGGTTACCGCTGTAAATGGAGGAGCAGCCCGTCGCGTTGGCCACGGCCAAGCGGTCGCCGAACAACTGCGTTAAGAGTTTTACATACGGGGTTTCACCGCAGCCAGCGCAAGCGCCGGAGAACTCAAACAAGGGTCTTCTCATTTGGGAACCTTTGACGGATTCCTTTTTGGTCTTTACATCGGCTTGTTTGAGGCCCAAGAAGAAAGCGTAGTTGTCAATTTCGTTGTCGCGCACTTCCAACTGGTGTACCATAGAAAGGGCTTTCTTTTCCGGGTTTTCTTTGTTTTTGGCCGGGCAGTTATACACGCAGGCCGCGCAGCCGGTGCAGTCTTCCACCGCTACTTGTACGGTGAATTTAAGACCAGCGAGGTCGGCTTTGCCGTCGGCGGATTTAAAGGTCTTGGGAGCGTTTTCCAAGGCTTTTCCGTCGTAGGCTTTAATGCGGATAGCGGCGTGCGGGCAGACCATAGAGCAGAAGCCGCACTGGATACAAGTGTTGGGATCCCATTGCGGTACCATAATGGCAATGTTGCGTTTTTCGTACTGGGTGGTACCCGTGGGATATACACCGCCTTCGGTCATAGCAGAGGTGGGGAGTTCGTCGCCGCGGCCGGCAATCATTTCGCCCAAAACGTCTTTTACAAACGCAGGAGCATCGGCCGGAACCGGGGCTTTGGTGTGCAGTTTGGAGGTTACTTCGGCCGGGTATTTTACTTCTTGCAAGCCCGCCAAAGCGGCGTCCACGGCTTTGTAGTTCTTCTGCACCACTTCTTCGCCTTTTTTGGAATAGGTTTTCTTAATGGCTTCTTTAATGTCGGCGATGGCTTTTTCGGTCGGGATTACGCCCGCGATGCCGAAGAAGGCCGTCTGCATAATGGTGTTGGTGCGGCTGCCCATACCGGTAGCCAAGGCGATGTCGGAAGCGTCAATGACGTAAACTTTGAGTTTGCGGTCAATGATAATCTTCTGTACTTCGGCGGTTAAATGGTTCCATACTTCGCTGGCGTTGTAGGGCGAGTTGATAAGTACGGTAGCGCCGTTTTTGGCTTTGCCGAGTACGTCGTATTTATCCAAGAAGTCAAACATATGCACGCCGATAAAGTCAGCAGATTGGATGAGGTAAGGCGCGCGGATGTATTTTTTGCCGAAGCGGATGTGGGACGTGGTCATAGATCCGGACTTTTTAGAGTCGTACACAAAGTACCCTTGGGCAAAGAAACCGTTGGCGCTGATGATCTTCATCGTGTTCTTGTTGGCGCCTACGGTACCGTCGGAGCCCAAACCGTAGAACAAAGCGGCAAAGATGTCATTGGCGGCTTTGCTTTCCAATTTGGTTTCGGGCAAGGACAAGTTGGTCAAATCGTCTTTGATACCGACCGTGAACTCTTTTTTGGGTTCGTTGGCGGCCAAGTTGTCAAACACGGCTTTAACGTGAGAGGGGGTAAAGTCTTTGGAACCGATACCGTAGCGGCCGCCGATGATGAGCGGCGTAACGGCGAATTTGGCCTTGGCTTCTTTGGTTAAGAAAGCGGCGCAAACATCTTGGAACAACGGTTCACCCAAGGCGCCGGGTTCTTTGGTGCGGTCCATTACGGCAATTCTCTTGACGGAAGCCGGGATGACTTTAATGAAATCTTCAATAGAGAAGGGGCGGAACAATTTGATCTTCAAAACGCCCACTTTTTCGCCCTTCATCGCTTCTACGGCGTTCTGGGCTACGTCCGCGCCGGAACCCATAATTACGACCAAGCGTTCGGCATCGGCATCACCGACGTATTGGAAGAGTTCGTAGTGGCGGCCGGTCAATTTTTCAAATTTAGCCATTTCTTCTTTTACAATACCGGGGACGGCGTTGTAAAATTTGTTGACGGCTTCGCGGGCCTGGAAGTACACGTCCGGGTTGGCGGCGGTACCGCGCACGGTCGGGTGTTCCGGGTTTAAACCGCGGGATTTGTGTTCTTCCACGAGTTTGTCGTCAATCATTTCGTGCATTTGTTCTTTGGTCAGGGGTTCCACCATATTCAGTTCGTGGCTGGTGCGGAAGCCGTCAAAGAAGTGCACAAACGGTACGCGGGCTTTAAGCGTGGAGGCTTGGGCGATAAGCGCCATATCCATTGCTTCCTGCGGGTTGTCGGAGCAGAGCATAGCCCAGCCGGTTTGGCGTACGGCCATAACGTCGGAGTGGTCGCCGAAGATGGACAAGGCGGTCGTGGCGATGGCACGCGCGGAAACGTGGAACACGGTCGGCGTGAGTTCGCCCGCGATTTTGTACATATTCGGGATCATCAAAAGCAAGCCCTGCGAAGCGGTAAAAGTGGTCGTCAGCGCGCCGGCGGTCAAGGAACCGTGTACAGCACCAGAGGCACCACCTTCAGATTGGAGTTCGTTCACGGAAGGAACATTGCCCCAAATGTTGGTTTCACCCTTGGCGCTTTTGGCGTCGCAGATTTCGCCCATCGTGGAGGACGGGGTAATCGGGTAAATAGCGATTACTTCGTTGGTAGCGTGGGCGACGTGGGATACTGCACCGTTGCCGTCCATAGCAACTAGTTTAGCCATAATAGAGAAGTCTCCTTTTGCTTAAATTAAAACGGTAAAACGCCGCTGAAAAACGCGGCAGCCCGGAGGGATACTCCGGCCTATGTATATTGTATAACTTTGCGGGGGAGAGGTCAAACAACAATTTACCGCGCGGTAAATAAAATCTTTTTACTTGTTTTGGGTTTCAATTTTGGTTATACTATTAGGTAGATTTTACTTATAAGGAGAGAATATGAATAATAAGGGTTTTACGCTTATTGAACTGTTAGTAGTCGTGCTGATTATCGGCATTTTGTCCGCGGTTGCGCTCCCGCAGTATGAACGTTCCGTGGAAAAGGCCCGCACCGCCGAAGCGGTGGTAACATCCAAGAGTATTTTGGATGCGGCTTCCATTTATGCCACCACTTACCGTACCTGCCCGGCGTCGCTTTCCGACCTGGACATTAAGGTTGCCAACAACAGCAAAAACTGGACCTACACCCTCGGCACCGCCGCCGGAAGCACCCGTAACTGCGAAGTTACGGTAACTTCCAAGGGGATGAGCAACAGTTACACGGGCGTACGCGGCTTTGTAAAGGTACAGACTGCGGATATGCCCGAAGTGGGCACGATGTACTGGCGTTGCCCGTCCGGCGACTGCTCGGACTTTTTTGATTTGATTAACGTCTCGCCCATTTCCAGCGGCAGTTCTTATTACCGCTAAAAATTGGTGTTGATTTGAAAAAGCCCCCGGTTTTAAGGCCGGGGGTTTTTCATTTTTGAACTCCGTTTCCCGGTTTGATATACTTATATATATGAATATCCAAAAATGGCTTTGCACGCACCGCACCGCCTGCGTGGTTTATGAAACCTTACGCTGGCTGGGGCATAAAATTTTCTTTTTTGTTCATACCCATACGCCCGTATGGTATCAGTTTGATAAACCGCACACGGCGGAAGACACCCCGGAAACCTTACCTATAAGTAAGGAGTGGTACCGCATTTCCCGCCCGCTTTATCGCCACGAGCACGTTTATTATCAGTTGGGCAAGGCCTTAAAGGCTAATCCGAAGGTAAAGGGCGTGGCCCTCATTTTCTTTATGGGCATTGGCGACTACCTATATACTACGCCGATGTTGGCCGCTCTTAAAAAAGCGTACCCCAATTTGCCTTTTTACGCCTATGTGGGGGGACAGTTTGACCGCAACAATTCGCCCTTGGTTGGCAAATTGCTGGCCGAAAATCCCAACTTTGAAAAGGTGTTTTATTTTGACGGCTACCGCCACCCGTTCATTTGGAAGAATTACAATTACGGGGACGCCTTTAAAAATATCCCCGAGGGCTTTTTGGCCGTGCCCGTGTATTACGATTACGGCGTACACGTGGAGCACCGCGTGAAGAGTTTGTTTGAAACGTTCTCTTTGCCCGTTCCCGCAGAGGTTCCCGCGCCCATAATGTATTTTCCGAAAGAGCCCGCCCCGGTGGTGGCCGATTATTTGGCCAAGGCTCGCAAGGGAGCCCAAGGCAAAAAGGGGATTGTTTTCTTGCAGTTGGATTCGCGCGGGTCTAATTATGTGTATCCGCATATGCAGGCGCTCGCGGAGGGGCTTATTAAAGAGGGGTACTTTGTAATGAGCGTTACCAAGGGCGGCCCCGTGGAAAACCCGAACTATTTGGAAATTGACATCAAAAAACTCTCCATTAACCAAACGTGGCATTTGCTTTCTATTTTAAAGGGCGAATACCCGCTGTATGTGATTGCCGTCAATTCCGTTTTTTGGGCGGCGTCGGCAGGGCTGCACTTGCCCAACTTGGGCTTGCAACATTGGATAGACAAAAAGGTGCACAACTTGTGGTACCCCAATATAGAGGTGGTAACCGATTATATTTATCCGATTCTGCCGCGCGAAAAGCAGATTTTCGCCCCGGCGGAAAGTTACACGCCGCATAACAAAAAAATCATTGATTACAAGCCCGAGTGGATTATTAAGTGGTTTAAAGAAAAATTTGAAAGATAGGGAGTTTTTTCGCCGGGAAAAAGGAACGAAAAATGCTCTGCCAAAACATTATAAAAACTATCCCCCGGTTCACCGGGGGATAGTTTTTACTCCTTAAATTCGTTGTAACTGACCTTCTTTTCAAAGGCTTCGCGCGGGCGCGCATCGGGTGTTTCGGCGGGGTAGCCCATAGCAATTAAATGCTCAATTTTTTTGCCCTTGGGCAGTTTAAAGAATTTTTCCGCCTTGTCCGAATTTAACCACCCAATCCAGCAGGTGCCAAGCCCCAGGTCCCACGCGCGCAACACTAATTGTTCGCCGGAAATCCCCTGGTCCACCAAATAAAATTCCGTCCGGCGGAAGAAATTGCCGATACGGCTGGTAAAGGACCCCTTGTCCGACACCGCGGCAATCAACACGGGCGCCTTTTCGGCCCATTTGGTCATCGCATAAACGCCGCTGAACGCTTCCTTGCAAAAGGCTTCCTTCACCTTCGGGTCGTCAATCACAATGTAGTGCCACGGCTGGGAATTGCAGGCGGACGGCGCCAAGCGGGCGGCCTCCAAGCACTCGTTAATTTTTTCCCGCTCTACGGGTTTATCCAAATATTTGCGCACGCTGCGGCGCGTTTTAATGGCTTGTAACAGTTCCATAAATTTACCCCAGTAAGTAAGATAAAAATATCTTACCAAATTGGCGCCCTGTTTTTATAAAATAAGAATATGCAATTTACAAAATATACAGGCCTGGGAAACGATTTCGTCCTGCTGGACGGGGCGACCGCGACGGATTTGAAAAACCCGTCCGCGCTTGCCAAAACCATTTGCAACCGCCGCTTTGGCGTGGGGGCGGACGGACTTGTTTTGCTCTTGCCGTCCGACAAAGCCGATATCAAAATGCGCATTTTTAACAGCGACGGCAGCGAGGCCGAAATGTGCGGCAACGCTTCGCGTTGTGTGGCGTTGTACCTGTTCCGCCGGAAAATGGTAAACAAAAAACAAATTTCCTTGGATACCTTGGCGGGAATTATCCGCACCGATATTACCGATGAAGCCCGCGGGCTAGTGCGGGTGGATATGGGCGTTCCGCACCTGACCAAGGGGGAAATCCCAATGACGGGAAACCCTGCGGAAACGGCGGTCAATTTCCCGCTGACGGCCGCCGGGCAAACCTTTTACGCGACGGCAGTTTCTATGGGTAATCCGCACTTGGTGATTTTTGTGCCGGACATAAGCAAGGTGCCCCTGTCCGTTTGGGGCCCGCAACTGGAAACGCACCCGCTCTTCCCGTGCAAAACCAATGTGGAATTTGTGCAGGTGCTGGATGATAAAACCGTGCGGATGCGCGTATGGGAGCGCGGCGCGGGCATTACGCTGGCGTGTGGAACGGGCTCTTGCGCGACGGCGGTGGCTTGTATTTTAAACCACAAAACAGAGAAAAATATAACCGTTAAGTTGGACGGCGGCGACTTGTTTATAGAGTGGCCGGATAAGAAAAATATTTTTATGACGGGCCTCGCCCAAGCGGTTTTTACGGGCGATTATTTGGGGGACTAATGGCGCAATTAAACGAAAACTATTTAAAATTACAGGGCAGTTATCTTTTTTCCACTATCGCCAAGCGCGTGGCCGCCTTTAAGGAGCAAAATCCGGGCAAGAGCGTGATTAGTTTGGGCATTGGGGACGTGTCGCGCCCGCTGGTTCCGGCGGTGGTGGAAGCATTAAAAAAAGCGTGCGACGAAATGGGTGATATAAAAACCTTTCGCGGCTACGGCCCTGAACAGGGCTATGCGTTTTTGCGCGAAGCCATTTTAAAGCACGATTATTTGGACCGTAATATAAAACTTTCCGCCGACGAAATTTTTGTCAGCGACGGCGCCAAAAGCGACGTGGCCAACTTCCAAGAACTCTTTTCCCCGCTGGAAACCGTGGCCCTGCAAAACCCGGTTTATCCCGTGTATTTGGACACCAACGTAATGGCGGGCCGGACGGAAGAATTTGTTAATGGGCGCTACGGCGGTGTAGTTTATCTGCCGTGTACGGAAGAAAATAATTTTACGCCTGCCTTGCCGGATAAACCCGCGGATTTGGTGTATTTGTGTTCTCCCAATAATCCCACAGGGGCGGCGATGACACGCGCGGAATTAAAAAAATGGGTGGATTGGGCCGCTAAAAACCACAGCATTATTTTGTACGATTCCGCTTACGAAGCGTACATCACGCAGGACGATGTGCCGCACTCTATTTACGAAATCCCGGGCGCGGAAAAAGTGGCGGTGGAGTTCCGCTCGTTCTCCAAAACGGCGGGCTTTACGGGCACGCGTTGCGCCTATACCGTGGTGCCCAAAGCGGTGGAAATTTTTGACGCAAACGGTTCTGCCCACTCGCTTAATGCGCTGTGGCTGCGCCGCCAGACGACCAAATTTAACGGCGTGCCGTATATCGTCCAGCGCGGGGCGGAGGCTGTTTTTTCGCCCGAAGGCCAAGCGCAGATTAAAGAGGTTATTGCCGGATATCAGGTCAATGCGCGCGTGATTTTAAACGCCTTAAAGGGCGCGGGCATACAGGCCTTTGGCGGCGTAAATGCGCCGTATATTTGGCTCAAAACACCGCAGGGGCTTACCAGTTGGGCGTTTTTTGATAAATTATTAAGTGAGGCCCAAGTGGTTGGCACGCCGGGCGTGGGGTTTGGTTCGTGCGGGGAAGGGTATTTCCGCCTGACCGCGTTTAATACGCCGGAACTGACCGCGGAAGCCGCCAGCCGCGTAAGTGCGCTTAAATTTTAGTAAAATTTGTTAAAATCAAAAGGGAGGAAGTATGAAATCTAATTCTGGTTTTACGTTAATTGAATTATTGACCGTCGTGTTAATTATCGGCGTGTTGACGTCTGTGGCCCTGCCGCAGTACACGCGTTCTATTGAGCGTGCCCGCGCCACGGAAGCAATGGCCGGCATTAAGGCGCTTAACGATGCGGTTTATGCCTACGCCGCCGGACGCTCGGGCGACAACGCCTGCCCGACCTCGTTTAAAAAATTGGCGATTGCCTACCCCGGCACGATGAGCGCGGATGGGAGCAAAATCACCACCAAGGCCTTTGAGTTTGTGATTAATTCTGCCACCACCGCCAATATTCCCGGCACCGACTGCAACGGTGTAACGGCCAAACGCTTGGGCGGCACGAAATACGACTATGTGCTTTGGAACCCATACATCAGCGGTACGTCGGGCAAGGGGGCTTCTCTCGCCTGCACGAGCAGCCAGGCCAAGAGCATTGCCATTTGCCAATCGCTTGACTTGTACACCGCCGGCAGAAAGCCGTATTAATTGTAACAGTTAAATATTTTTGCAGTTTTTGTAACGCCCGCCGCTTAATCCCGGCGGGCTTTTTGCTGTTAGTCCTTGTTGTAGGCCGCCCGTAGTGTTATTGTTGTTGTCATCCCCGAATGTTTCTGTCGGGGATCTGTCGTGCCGTAAGGCCACACCAACGACGAACAACAGATTCCCGACTACGACCTTCGGGAATGACAACTAAAAGGAAAAAGTCGTTATAAAAGAGGGCATTCTGAACTTGTTTCAGAATCTACTTTTTGGGTGGTTTGTCGTTGCTTTTCCGTCGTTTATTTTAAAGGGGTTGTTTCGTTTTTTTTTTTTTTGTTAAAATTTTGATAAATTGCGGTGGTCGTACCCGGATGTATCCGCTGTATAAAAACGCGTATAAAAGGCCGTTTTGCTC
>NZ_DJOA01000046.1:0-20501 GCF_002437085.1 Candidatus Avelusimicrobium stercoris
ACAAATGCAGTTTGTAACAACCTTATCCGCCCCGGTGGGTAACTTCGCCCATTTGGACGCAGCAGACTCCACGCACGTTACGGCAGCCCCGATACTTAACTTTTGTAATACCCGTTCCAATGTGGGGAATATCGTAATCAAAGGGGCAAATGCGTACTTAAAACAAATAAATGTGCAAAATGGGACCACGTTAGGCAGTACGAATACGCCTGAATACCGTTTGAGTGAAAAATTAACGGTTGAAAACGGCGGCACGGTAACGGCCGGGCGCATAATGGCGAACAATGTAACCTTTAACGATACAAATTTCCACAAAAGCAATGTAACAGGTACAGTTTACGGTAATGACGTAGCGGTAATGGGTGGCAAGGCGGACAATATGGATATTTCCGGTACCGCCAAAATTAACAAAAGTGCGCAGAACTCGGCGAACCTTGGGGAAGAACTATGGTGGGATAACCAATATGCAAGTGATTACGACGCTTCTGGGAACAAAAAGACCAATGGCAAAACTTACACCTCGTTTTTACTCAAAAGCAAAAGCGCCTCGTCTTCCTCGTGTGAGGCACCAAATGGAAAGAAATATGCAGTGGTGAAACAATGTTCTTGTGGCGGAGAATTGTACGGGACTTGGGATAAAGATAAGTGTGAGTATGTAGCGGACGAATATGTAGAAATGGCGGTAAATTGCCGAACTAGCCGATGTTGTGCAAACCAAGACGCACATAACTATGACTGCGTGGATTATCACGGCTGTAAATTAGATACGCCTGTTACATTTAGTGTGTATGTTTATTATCAAGCGGCTTATGCCTATGGTTCCAGTAAAATGTGGTGGTATAAATATTCCTACAATTTAACCAAAGATTATTTATTGGAGGATGCTTGCGGCTGGGACGGATCTTCTGGGTTGGTATCAGCGGAATATTTATCTTGTCCGCAACGCTTTTCCCTTTCAGATTCAGGGGAAGATAAGATATATAAGAGTTGTGGGGATTGCCAATACGCAATTTCTATGAACCAAGAAAGCAATGATGAGGATTGGGATTCCTCCTATTGTCAACCTGCCCATTATTGGTTTTAGTTTTTAACCCCTCCACCTAAAACGGAGGGGTTTTTCTCTCTTGCACAAAATCCCCGTATTTTTTACACTACAAGTATGATTTATTTTGCTCATCGCGGCGCGTCCAAAGAGCGCGTCCAAAATACATTGTCTGCCTTTGCCCGCGCGCGGGAACTCGGCGCTAGCCGCTACGAGTTAGACGTGCATTTATCCAAAGACGGTGCGCTGCTCGTTCATCACGATTATTCTTTGCTATCCACGGCGGGCGTGGACGTGCAGTTGGGTTCGCTGACGGTAGCGGATCTAAAAAAATATCCGCTGATAAACAAATTTACCCAAGCGCCTGTTTTTGTGCCGCAGTTGCAAGAGGTTTTGCCTGTGGTTCGCCCGCAACTTGCGTGCCTGAATATTGAACTGAAAAACGATGACAACCGCTACCCCGGGTTGGAAGCGGCCTTGCTGGCTTGCCTGCGCCAAACAGCCCCCGATATTTTGCCAAAAACGCTGTTTTCCAGTTTTGATTACGACACCCTGGTACGGTTACGCAAATTGGATAAAAACGCGCGTATTGGCCTTTTAACACGTTCTTTTGACGTTTCCAAGGCGCTTGCGCTGAACGCGGAGAGCGTGCATATGAATTATACGCGCTTTACCCCGCAAATTGCGCAAGTTTGCCACGCAAACAACCTTAAAATTTACTTATACACGGTAAACGAGCCCGCGTTTGCCGCGCGTTTGGCGGCGGAGGGCGCGGACGGCATTTTTACCGATTGCATAGGGCTGTTTGTAAAGTAAAAAAATTAGAGGTTGCCTTTTCTGCCAATAAAAAACCGCCCCGTGAAAAAGCGGGGCGGTAACATTTAATCTACTTTTTAATAATCGTAACCGTAAGAGTTAGAGGATTCTTCGGAGGACGATTCCGCCGAGCCCTGCATACCATAATATTGTTCTGGTGTATAGCGTTTGGGCTTGCTCCACAAGCGTTTTTCCTTTTTGTAGTCCGCGTCGCTGGGCTGGCCGGGCACCTTGGGTTGTTGGCGGTCGTCAAAGAAATAAATGGTTTTATCCAGTTCCGGCCCGACATTGAAAATATATTCGGACTCAATATTCGGGGCCGTTTCGCGGCGTTCTTTGGCGGCTTCTTTGGATAAATCTTCCATATAATCTTCTTCCGTCAAATAAATTTTGCGGTTATATTTTTCTTTTTTCTTTTGGTTGGTGTTGCACGCCGCCATAAGGCCCGCGCACAGGACAAAAATCAGACAAATAGAAAGTTTTTTCATACGGTCTCCTTAAAGTTTCCTTTCCCCAGATAGTACAATGTTTTCCAGCAGCACTGCAAGCGTTACCGGGCCGACTCCGCCGGGAACAGGCGAGTAGGACACGCCGCGCGCTTCCAACTGCGCGGGAGAGGCATCCCCGCACAAACGGCCGTCCGCCCAGTTGGTTGAAATGTCAATAACCGACGAGCCGGGTTTTAGCCAGTCCGCCTGCAACAAACCGGGTTTGCCCGCGGCAGAGCATATTAAATCAGCGTCCTGTAACGCACGTGGCAAATCGGTTTTGGTGTGGCAAATTTTAACGGTCGCATTTTTGCAGGTGAGCAAATGCGCCAGCGGGCGCCCCACGGTGCTGGACCGCCCAATGACGGCGGCTTCGGCGCCGGACAAGGGAATTTGATGATATTCCAGCAAGCGGATAACGGCCATAGCCGTGCACGGGGCAAACCCTTTTAAGGCCAATATTTCCGGCCACGTCTTGCACAGAAACAAATTGCCCGCGTTGATGTTGGACATCCCGTCAATATCTTTTTGCGGGGCGAGCAAATCGGCGTACGGAGTGGCGGCCAAATGTTCGGGCAGGGGCCGCGGAATTAAAATGGCATCCACATTTTTATTGGCGGACAGATTTTTGACTAAGTCTAAAAATTCTGCCGCCGGGGTTTGGTTATCCACCTCAAAAACTTTTGTATCCACACCCAACTGCTGGGCGGCGGCGACCTCTTTTTTAAGGTACACATACGCCCCGTAATCCTCGGTGGAGCCGATGGCCCGCAAGCATATCGGGCGGCCTAATTTTTGGCGCACGGCTTCGGCCCTTTGGGGTAAGGGCTGTCGGATTTGAGCGGCTAGGGTGCGTCCTTCTAAAATCATATTTATTATTTTAGCAAATTAGGCGGTGTTATTCGTGCGAAGCCCGGATAAGGAGTGCCCAAAATAAGGCGACACCGCAAAACCAGTGTCGCCCTAGCAATTAAATGAGTGCGGAAAATCTGCCGCCCGCTAGGGCAAAAACAGTGTCGCCCAACCAATCAAATGAGCGCGGAAAATCTCCGCGGCCTGGAAGGCCCCGCAGGGGCTATTCTTCGTCAATTTTAAGCATTGCCACAAAGGCTTCTTGCGGGATGTTCAAACTGCCGATAGACTTCATACGCTTTTTACCTTCCTTCTGTTTTTCCAGCAATTTGCGTTTGCGGGTGATATCGCCGCCGTAGCATTTGGCGATAACGTCCTTGCGGAAGGCGGGAATCGTCTCGCGGGCAATCACTTTGCCGTTGACGGCGGCCTGTACAGCCACTTCAAACTGCTGGCGGCCGATGAGTTCCTTTAACTTGGCGCATAAGGCGCGGCCCATTGTTTGGGCTTTGTCCTTGTGTACCACGACGGAAAGCGCATCTACCGCCGTACCGTGGAGCAAGATTTCCATTAATACCACATCGGAACTGCGGAACCCGGCGACCTCGTAGTCAAACGAGGCGTAGCCCTTGGAAACGGATTTTAACTTGTTGTAAAAGTCTATTACCATTTCGCCCATCGGCATTTCGTACTTGATAATCACGCGCTGGTTGGACAAATGGTCCATACTCATAAAGGTTCCGCGTTTTTCTTTAAGAAGCGTCATTACGCCGTCCATAAATTCCACAGGGGTAACAATGGTAATGTGGATGACGGGCTCTTTGATATCAATAATATCGCCGTAAGGGGGGAAGTTGGCCGGGTTATCAATGATTTTATAGCCCGGATCGTCCGGCGCATCGGGCAGGGCGGAAAGTTCCTGCGGGTGCGATTTGCGCGGCGTAAACTTAACGTGATAAACCACGTTGGGGCTGGTGGCAATCAGCGATAAATTAAATTCGCGTTCCAAGCGTTCCTTTACAATTTCAATGTGTAAAATACCCATAAACCCCAGACGGAACCCAAAGCCTAAGGCCTTAGAGGTTTCGCTCTGGTAGTGGAAGGACGAGTCCGAGAGATTTAACTTTTCAAGTGCCTTGCGCAAGAGCGGAAAGTCCGTCGTCTCCACCGGGAAGATACTGGCAAACACTACGGGCTTGGCGTCGGCGTAGCCGGGGAGCGCTTTTTCGGCGGGGCGTTCGGCCAAGGTAACGGTATCGCCCACCTTTACTTGGTGGATGTCTTTAATACCGGCAACCAAATAGCCTACTTCCCCGGCGGAAAGTTCGGTGTCCTTGTGGAGTTGCTTGGGCGTCATATAGCCCAGTTCTTCAATTTTATAGGTAGTGCCGGAGGACATAAACTTAATGATTTGCCCCGGTTTGACGGCTCCGTCCACAATGCGCACATACATAATTACGCCGCGGAACGGGTCATAATACGAGTCAAAAATAAGGGCGCGCAAGGGGGCGTTCGGGTCGCCTTGCGGGGCGGGAATATCGGTAATGATACGGTCCAGCAAATGTTCAATGCCCATACCCGTCTTGGCGCTGACGCGTTCGGCCTCAATGGGCTCTTTTAAAATGTCCCACAGTTGCTCTTCGGACGTGTCCGCATCGGCCTGGGAAAGGTCCACCTTGTTCATTACGGGGATGATTTTTAGGCCCAAACTCTGTGCCAAATGCGCGTGCGCCACGGTCTGCGCTTCTACGCCTTGCGAAGCATCCACCAAAAGCAGCACGCCCTCGCAGGCGCGCAGAGAACGGGCCACCTCGTAGGAAAAGTCCACGTGGCCGGGGGTGTCAATAAGATTTAAAATGTAATCTTTGTATAAAATGCGTACCGCTTTGGCTTTAATGGTAATGCCACGCTCGCGTTCCAAGTCCATCCCGTCTAGCAGTTGGGCTTGCATTTTGCGCTTGGGCACGGTGCCGGTATCTTCCAAAATGCGGTCGGATAGGGTTGTCTTGCCGTGGTCAATATGGGCCACGATAGAAAAGTTACGAATCTTCATTTTTGTTGTTATCAATTAATTGCCGGATTTCGGCCGAACTGCCCATTAACAGGGCGGCTTGGGCCAAATCGGAACAGTTTTCAAAATTCAAATTGCGTATGTTGTTTTTTACGCGCAGATACATACGCGGCGTTACGGAAAGCGCATCCACGCCAAGCCCCAAAAGTAACGGCAACATACGGGAATCGGCGGCAATTTCCCCGCAGATACAAACCCGTTTGTTGCGTTTGTGGGCGGTTTGGATAATTTGGTTTATCGTACGCGCCACGGCGGGGTGGCAGGGGTCGTACATATGGGCGACTTCCTGGTTCACGCGGTCCACCGCTATTAGATATTGTATCAAGTCATTAGTGCCAATGGAAATAAAATCCAGTTCGCCAATCATCCCGTCCAGGGCAATGGCGGCGGCAGGCACTTCAATCATCGCGCCCAACGCCACGCGGTTTAAAGGCTTTTTGCCCTTGGCTTCAAACTCCTTTAATACCTCATTAAAGGCGGTGCGGACGTGGCGGACTTCCTCTACTGCGGACACCATAGGAATCATTATCTTCACTTGTGCGGGAACCTCGCAGGCGGTGCGCACAATGGCGCGCAACTGCGTGTAGAGCAGGTCCGGGTTTTTTAAAAACAAGCGGATACCGCGGCAGCCCATAAAGGGGTTGGCGTCTTTATCAAATTCATCCAGCGGAAAATCAGGCATTTTGTCAGCGCCCAAGTCTGCTAGGCGGATAGCCGTGGGGCGCATATCAAAACGCTTTAAAACGGCCAAATACATACGGTATTGGTCGTCCTCGGTGGGCGGCGTGGGCGTATCCATATACAAAAATTCGGTGCGCAGCAGCCCTAACCCGTCGGTAATTAAGCGTTTGTTGTCCTTGTTGTCGGTACGCGGGTCGTAATTTACATACAGTTTTACGCCGCGGCCGTCCTGCGTGATAACGGGCAGGTGGTTAATGGTTTTTAACAGGGCGTCCGTCTTTTTTATTTCGCGCTGGATTTTGCGGTAATTGGCCAAGGTGTAGCGGTCCGGGTTGATTACCAAGAGGCCGTTTTCGCCGTCAATAATCAGCGTGTCGCCGCTTTTTACATCTTTGGACGCGGTGGATAACCCAACGACGGCGGGCAGATTTAAACTCTGCGCCAAAAGTGCGGTGTGGCTCGTTTTCCCGCCGACGTCTGTGCAGAAACCGATGACTTGGTTTTCCTGCAAGTTAATGGTGTCGGACGGGTACAAGTTGTGCGCCACGAGCAAGGAGGGCTTATTGATAGAAGCCAAAAACTCGCGCTTGCCGCCTTCCAAATTGTTTACCAAACGCTTGCCCACGTCAAAAATATCGTTGCGGCGTTCTTTAAAAAACGGGTCCTCAATTTTGTCAAAGGCGGAGGCTAATTCCTGCAAGGTAAGAAACAGCGCGGCCTGCGCGGAAAGGTGTTCCGTACGGATTTTTTTGGCGACGGAATCCTTTAAGGCAGGATCCTGCAAAATCAGTTTGTGGGTGGACATTAAATTGGCATATTCCGTCCCCAAGGTGGAGAGAACCTTCTTTTCGCACGCATCCAACTCATCCAGCGTTTTTTGCATAGCGTGGTGCATCTTTTGCAGTTCCGCTTTTACTTCGGCAGGTTCAATATACTGCCGCGACACTGCAAAATTATCTCCGGGCAACAACACCGCTGGCCCAATGGCTACACCAGGGCTCGCGGCAATGCCTTTTAGCACCAACATACTGTTTTCTCCTTAAAATTCTTCGTTAAATTTATTGTCAAACAAATTTTTAATCGTATCAAAGGCTTCTTTTTCATCCGAGCCGTTTGTCGTAAGCGTTACAAAGGAGCCGCACTCCGCCGCCAACATCATTAACCCCATAATGCTCTTGGCGTTGACGTTTACCCCGTCCTTGGACAGTTGGATATCGCACGCGAAATTAGCCGCCGTCTGCGCCAGCAGCGCGGCCGGGCGCGTGTGCAAGCCCAACTGGTTAATGATTTTTATGTCCTGTTGTATCACAAATCCCCCATATTACAAATAACAAACAAGGTTAAACACGGCTACCGCCGCCAAATACAAATACATATTCGGTATGCGCAGTTTGCGCGTAATGAAACTGACCATAATAAAAAACAGCACAATTACGGCCCGCGTAACAAAATGCACATCTATTTCGGCAAAGTCTTTTAAATAATAATATACGCCGAACAAAATCATCCCCACCGCCAACACAATACCAATACGTTTGGCGTTGTAGATGGTTTTGTTCCAGTCAAACCGCGTAAGGCCAAAGCAGGAATTTTCCTTGGCGGTGTAACTGATTTTTAAACCTTGCCATTTTACAAACAGCGCTACGGCGTTAAAGGCAAAAAAGGCGGCCGCGCCTGCGCCAAAGACATAAAAAAGCGGAAATTTTACACTTTCGTCCAATTCAAAAAAGTTTACGCCCAAGGCCAGCCAAATAAAAATAGCCAGTAACAGCGTGAGCGGCTTTAACGCGCCCCAAAACAAACGGTCTCCGATAGAGGCCGTAGTAATGGATAAACTGCGGCGTATACCGTTCCACTCGTTTATTTTGTTCTTAAAGTCAGAAAGCGACTGCGCGTGCGCAATTTCTTCCTCTTGCTTGGCGAGTGCCCCTAAGCAAAAAGAAGCCATTACGGGGTGTGTGTTAAAACTTTCCAAATAGCGTTGCAAAACAGAGGGCAGGGCGTCTTTGTCGTCCTTGTATTCGTTTTTCAAAAACGGGAGCATTGTAAACGTGAGCCCCAAGTTTTGGTATTTCATATAGTTCCAGCCCGCTTGCAGGAAGAAGGAACGCAGAAACAAACTGAGTTGAAGCGAAAATTTCATACGTTACCTCGTCTTTAAGCGGAACGCGGGTACCAACGTGGCAAGCCCGATCCACGGAACAGCCATATAGGCAAACCGGCACGCAAAGTGCGCTTGCGCCGGGATAAACGGCACGAGCCAGACAAGGCCCTTGCCGCACAGCCAAGTAAACAGAAAAATCAGCAGGAACGTGCTTAAAAACGCGTTGGCGAGCGCGGACAAAATGGCGTGGTTAATCTGTCCGGGCTGTTGCATTACGCGTCGCTCCCAAAAAATCAGCCATTTAAAGCGGTTCTTGCGCATAAACTTTTCGGCAAGCGCAAATAAAATCGCTCCCACTACGCCAAAGAAGAACGCAAAGTAAAGTTCAATGCCCATTGCGTGCAACGCAAGCGTAACCGCGGAACAAACCACCGCGCTGGGGGGTAAAATGCCACCCAAGGGGTTTACGTCCGAAAAGAGCAGTTCCGTAAATACGCCAACCTGTATGCCGGCCATTAAATCGCCTGTCCAAAGGGATAATAGCGGCCCCGCGATAATTCCGCGCGAAAGCGTCAACTGGAACGCATACGTTGTGTCCAGTTCTAGTAGCGCCGCACTTACGCACAGGGCAAAAATTTCCGGGGTCATTGTAAGGCCTCGCTTACCGATACGGAAGCGGAGGTGGGTACTGCGCGCGTTTCAATTTGGATTCCTAGGTCCCGTATCAGTTTTAAAAATTGTTTGTCATCCGCGTCCAAAAATACGTTATCATCCAACTTTTGGGCGCCGTCTTTAAAGTGCATCCCGCCGATATTTAGGGATTTAATTTGCAGCCCGTCTTTAATCAGGTCCGTAAATTCCTTTAAAGAGCCCATTAACAGAAAGATGCGCCGTTTGGATTCGGCCGCATACCGCGCGCAGGCGTGCGGGTCCAAAATCGTCAGTTCATATTCGTAGGGCAGGCTCAAACGCAGGAGCCCGCGGTTGAGGCAGGACTCCTTGTAACAAGGAATCAAAATCTCATCCACGTTTAACTCCGGCAGCCAGGCCTGTACAATTTGGCCGTGAATCAGGCGGTCGTCCACCCGTGCGAATATAATCGGCATTAGAGCCCCTTAATCAAAAGTTCCGTTGCGTTGATAACCGCGCGTTTGCCGTCGGCTTCAATTTTTTCCGCCAGTTCCTTGGAGGACAATTTTTTGCGGTTGTTCATTGCGGTTAGGAGCATACTTAAATTGAGCCCCGTAATCACATAGCATTTGGGCAAATCTTTGCTGGCGGTGAGCGAAATATTGGTCGCGCTGCCGCCAAAGATATCGGTCAAAATAAGTGCGCCGTCTTCGCACGATTTTAACAGTTCGTGCAGTTTGGCGGCTTCCTTTTCCACCGAGGCGGCCGTGGTAACGGCAAAGGTAGCAAAGCCATCGTCCGACGGTTTGCCGATGATTTGTCCGGCAGTTTCCAACATTTGTTGGGCCAAGTGCCCGTGCGTTACTAAAACAATTTTTACCATAATTAAAGTCCTATGTCCCTATGAAATTCCGAAGCGTTTAACCCTGCTTTGGTCAGGCGTTGGGCCAGTTCGTGCGCCATAAAAACGCTTCTGTGTCGTCCGCCCGTGCAACCCATTGCAATAGTTAAATAACTTTTTCCTTCCTTAATATACTTAGGTATCAAATATTTAATTAAATCTGCAAATTTTTCAGCAAATTCCTTTGTTTCTTTAAAGGACATAATATATTGCTGAACCTCTTTATCCAGGCCCGTTTTTTCGCGCAGTTCGGGAATATAGAACGGGTTTGGTAAAAAGCGTACGTCCATTACAATATCGCAATCCTTTAAAATACCGTTTTTAAAGCCGAATGACGCCACGGTAATTTGCATATCACCCTCGCGCGTGAGCCCCAAGAGCGCGGAAAGTTTTTCTTTCAGTTCCCCCAGTTTTAAGTCGGAGGTGTCTATCACCTTGTCGGCCATTGTGCGGATAGGGCTCATCACCTTGCGCTCGTGCGCCAGGGCGGTAGCCAGTTTTTTGTGAATCGGGTGGCGGTGCTTGGTCTCCGAGAAGCGGCGAATCAAACACTCCTCCGACGCGTCCAAAAAGATGACCTTTACGACGAAATCGTCCTGCACCATTGAGTTTAAAATCTTGGGCATTTCGCGCAGGCGGTCGCCCTCGCGTACGTCAATGCCAAGGGCCACATCGCGGCGTTCGCCGCTTTGTTTTAAATAGTCGGTAAAGTTTTTAAACAGGGCAAGCGGCAGGTTGTCCACGCAATAAAACCCAAAATCGCCAAAGATTTTCAGCGCCTGGGATTTGCCGGCCCCGCTCATACCCGTAATGATAAAAATCCGTCTTTTATTGCTTGCCATTGGTTCCCTTCTTCATTTTATCCAAGATTTTTTGGCTAAATTCTTTGGCGGAAAAAATGCCTTGGCTTTTGAGTTGCTGGTTTAGCGCGGCCACCTCAATCAGTACGGCCAAGTTGCGCCCCGGTGTAACGGGCAAGCCCAGCGAAGGCACTTCCACTCCCAAAATATTAGTCGTTTTCTGCTCCACTCCCAGGCGGTCAATGGGTTGTTTGCTGGGGGACGTAAGCACCACTTCCATATCAATATTGGTTTCGTCCAATGTAGAGCCTACGCCAAACAAAAGGGGTACGTCCAAAATTCCCAGCCCGCGCACTTCCATATAATGCTTTAACATTGTCGGACAGGAGCCGACCAGAAAACGGCCAAACCGTTTTTGCACTTCTACTACATCATCCGCTACTAAAATATGTCCGCGCTTAATCAGTTCCAGCGCACACTCGCTTTTGCCGATGCCCGCATCGCCGCGGATTAGTACGCCGATGCCGCTCACATCCACCAGTACGCCGTGCATATGCGTAACGGGCGATAATTTTTCGTCCAAAAAGCGGGAGAACTCCGCAATAAACGCGGTGGACTCCATATCTGTTTTAAGCACCGGCACGTCCGAACCCAAACAGGCCTTTCGTACGGCAGGCAGGGGGTCTAATCCGGCGGTGGTAATCACACAGGGCACTTGGCCCTCGCTTAACATTTTGGAAATATTGGCGCGCAGGCGCGTTTTGTTTTCCTTTTGGCAGAACGCGTGTTCCCCGCGGCCGAACACTTGTACGGAATTGGGGCGGAAACTTTCCAAATGGCCGCAAAGCGCCAAGCCCGGGCGGTTGACGTGCCCGAGCGTGATTTCGCGGTGGATATACCGTTTTCCGCAGACCAACTCCAAGTGGAGTCTTTCCACTTGGAGCAGTTCTGCTACGGTGATAGATTTGGTAAATTCCAAAAGAGCCCCCCGTGTGGGTTATTTCTTCTTAATCGGTTTAATCAGCCCGTAAGTACCGTCCAGGCGTTTAAAGATTAAGTTGATTTGTTTGGAATCTTCGTCCAAGAACATCCAGAAGGAATATCCCAGGCGTTCCATTTCGTAGGCGGCGTCTTCCGGGTTCATCGGAGAAACTTCCACCTGCTTAATGACGGAAAATTTCACATCCGTCTGCGGCAAAATAAGGTGTTCGGCAAACGGATTTACGTCCGCTTCCTTTGCTGCCTTTTTGGTTACCTTGCGGGCCTTGGCTTTGTTTTTAATTTTCTTGGCCTGCGCTTCGGCTTTTACCGCGGCGGCGTCAATGGCTTTGTAGAGGTTGTCTTCCACGGCGCTGGCGCTGATGGTGGTTTTGGCCCCCGTGTGCAGCACAATGTCGGCGCGCTGGTTGATTTTCTTTTCCACCGAAATCAGCACTTGGGCGGAAACAATGTTGTCAAAAAAGTTTTCAATCTTGCTTACGCGCGTGTTGATAAATTCTTTAATGGCCGGAGTCAATTTAATGTTTTTGGCCGTAATTTTAATATCCATATTCCCTCCGTTATTGTTTTACGAGTGTATCCCCGTAGAGTTATTAAACCATTAATCAGCCCCGCTGTCAATTACGCGTACGGGGGACGGACGCAACTGCACTAAAAACTGTTGGGGCGGTTGGGCCGCAACCGTATGCGGCCGGAGAAAACTATTAGTTGGTTGGGGCGTTGGGCCCGTGAACGGAAGAATTATTTGATGCGCCTCCGGGAACGTCAGTTAATATTAGTAGTGTAGGCGTTTTGGACGGAATTTCAAGCCCTGCCTTGCGTTTGGGGAGAAATTTGTTTAAGATATATGTAAGCAAGTACCCTTGCCCGCCGGACGCTTCGGCACAATTTGATGCTGTTTTTGGAAGCCTGTGTGGAACAGGTTGAGCCGCGTAATACGGCGCACATCACTCCAAAAACGGCCGTATTTTAAACGCAATATGAGCGGCCTAATTACCCGCTTGTATTGCGTTGAACGCTCTTTGCCATATTTTTATATATGGCAAGGGCTACGGCTGTTTGCTTCGGGTTAGTGATGTGGCTCTGGCAACCGGCCGTTTTTGTTTCCTCACGGGCTTAAAAAGAAGCCCGCTCCCTGCTTTTGTTTACGTTGCTTGCTTCTTTATCCATATAATAAGGCGTTTATTTTTAACGCGTGGGAAAACCTCCGCCAAGAGTCTCCTGCGCGTAACCCCGCGCGTTTTTGCGCGCGGGGTATTTTACAAAGGAGCGATTATGAAACCTCAAATCTCGGTGTTGGTTCCCGTGCGCAACGCGGAAAAATATTTACCTCTGTGCTTATCTTGTTTAGCCAAGCAGACCTTTACGGACTTTGAAATTATCTGTATAGATTCTGCCTCTACTGATAACACCCTTGCCATTTTGAAGCAAGGCGCCAAAGAGGACCCGCGACTGCGTTTTACGACGCAGGAAAATAAAGGCATTGCCGCCACGCGCAACACCCTCGTGCAGAAAGCACAGGGAAAGTATTTGGCGTTTATAGACGCGGACGATTTTGTTTTCCCCGCGTATTTGGAAAAACTATATCAGGCTGCCGAAGCGGAGCGGGCAGAAATTACCAGGTGCTTTTTTTACGAGGTGGAAGAAAACGGCTTTCCGCGCGTGCAGGAACATTGCCACAGCAGTTTTTACCGCTTGTGCGCGGAAGGGGACGGGGCGCGCTTTCGCGGCGGGTACGAGGATTCCGTACTGTGGGGAAAATTATTTTTGCGCGAGTGGTTCGTAAAACATCAATTTGAATTTTGGACGGGGCGCGTAGCCGAGGATTTCTGCGTGGTTATTTTGGCGTATTTGTATGCTAAAAAAATTGCGGTCGTGCCGGAAAAATTATATTGCTACCGCAAGGGCAATGCTTCGGCCATTACGGCTAATTCTTATAATATGGCCGTCGGTGCGCTGCTCAATCTGGTAGATTTAAAAACGGATTTAATTCGTCGCCAAAAATGGAACCGCCAAACGGCGCAGGAGTGGATGCGTGCTACGGTGTGGGGCATTTGCCGTTTCCGCAAATTCACAGCGACAAAACGCCAAGAACAGCAAGAATTGCTCGCTCGCGCTTTTACCGCCGCGTGGAAAAGTGTAAGCCTTTGCGGCGGACTTTCTTATTTGCGCTGGCGTGCGTTCTTTTTGCTGGTAAAATTGTGCGGCAAGCGGAGCGTTTACTTTTGGAGCAAACTTTTTAGATGACTGCAGATTTTCCGGTTGATTTAATTCTGCCGTGGGTGGACGGGAACAACCCAACTTTTGTGCGTGAGCGCAATCGGTATGCGGTTACTCCTGTGCCCGCCGCGCGGTTTGTGCAAGCGGGCGAACTGCGCTACGCGCTGCGCAGCGTGGAAAAATTTATGCCGTGGGTAACGCGCGTAGTGCTGGTAACTAACGGCCAATTCCCGCCTTGGTTAAACCTAAAATATCCGCATTTAAAATTTTTAACGCACGCGGAATTTATGCCGGCTTCCGCTTTGCCTACCTTTAACTCGTGTGCAATAGGAATGGGTGTAACCAAGTGGCCGGATCTAGCCGAACACTTTTTGTTGGCTAACGACGATACCTTTGTGTTTCGTTCGGTGGAGCGGGAGTATTTCTTTCCCGCTCCAAACCGTGTAAATAATTATTACGCCTTTTACCCGCGTAAAAATTACGGAGAGACTTCCTACGGTCGGCAACTGCTGTTTATCCGTAAGCGGCTTAAAGCGGTTTTCCCTGCGGTGGATTTTCCGTTGGAGCCAACCCATAATATTTCGGCTTACTTAAAAAGTTCCGTGGCTCCGGCTTGGAACTTATTTGCAGATGAGTTATCAGCCACCGTGCAAAGCCGTTTCCGTAAAGAAAACAATATGAACTTTTATTTGTTTGCGTGTATGGCCGCAGTGCAAGGCTGCGCGCAGTGGAAAAAGCGTCGTATGTCGCGCTTGTTTGGTTCGGATGCGTGTGTATGGGAGTTGTACCAAAACTTTGAGCGGGAAATAAACAAGTACCGCCCGCGGTTGGTGTGTTTGAACGATTCGGAGAACTGCGGCCCGCAGGACCGGGCTAAACTAACGGCGTATTTGCAAAAGGTATTTCCTTTGGCAAGCCGTTTTGAAAAAACATAAAGGGGCACAAAACGCTGGAGCAATGCGTGATGTCGTACAATGCGAGTTGCGCCCCTTCGCGTCTGGCAGAGCCTCGCGCGAATAAAGAGAGTGATGTGCGCGAGTGCCTGTGTCTGTAAAACACCCCGCAAGAGTGCGGGGTGTTTTAAATTAGTTTATTTTGCGTTTACCATTTTGGCTCTGGAAATATCGCCTTTCTTATCCAAGAAATAGAGATATCCTTTTTCTTTTTTGATACCGCATTTTTCAACTTTTTTCGGTTTACCGCCTTTTTTGCCGCCTCTGGCCATTTGCACGCGGGCAATATCGCCGTCTTTGTCAATGTAGTAGAGGAAGCCGTCTTCGCGGTCCATACCAACTTTGAGTACTTTTTCTGCCATAGTGGATAATCCTCCTTTTAAGGAAAAACAGTCTTACGAAAAAAGTCTAATAAAAAAATATACACTTTGCAAGGGATTTTTTTCGTCGGCACTCACTCGGCAAGGTAAAAAGACCGTACGCGTAGAAGTGAAATTTTGCCAAAAATGCCTATATTGTATAGGGAAATGGTATAATCAAATTATATCTGCCAATAGGGGACGTTATGTATTTAAAAGCGATTGAAATCCAAGGTTTTAAATCTTTTGCCGACAAATCCCGCCTGGACTTTGAGCCCGGCATTACTTGTGTGGTGGGCCCGAACGGGTGCGGAAAATCCAACGTGATTGACTCCGTGCGCTGGGCCATCGGCGAGATGAGTTGGAAGTCCCTCCGCTCCGCTTCTATGGTGGATATTATCTTTAACGGTACGGCTAAGCGCGCGCCTTTAAATATGGCGCAGGTCAGTATGGTGTTTGATAACGCTTCGCGCCAGTTGCCGCTGGATTTTAACGAAATTACCGTTACGCGCAAAATTTTCCGCTCCGGCGAAAGTGAATACTATTTAAATAAAGTCCAATGCCGCCTGCGTGATATCCGCGATTTATTTTTGGATACAGGTATCGGTGGGGAAGGGTACGCCATTATTGACCAGGGGGGCGTGGAAAGCGTTTTGTCCGCCTCGGCCGAGCAGCGCCGCGAAATGTTTGAAGAAGTGGCGGGCGTATCTAAATATAAAGCCAAGCGCGAGGAGTGCATTAAGCGTTTGGAGCGCGTAGATTTGGACTTGGCCCGTCTGGCCGATACGGTGGCGTTAATTGCCGAGCAAATTAAAAAATTGGACAGCGAAGCCAAAAAAGCCCGCCTGTATCAAAAGTACCGCGAGGAATTAAAAGAAAGCGAAATTGCCATTTCCGTTTGCTCCATTAAAGAGTCGGACGGACTGATTGCCAAGCACTCCGGCGAATTGGCCCCGGTGGTGAAAAAATTGGAAGATTTAGAGGCCCGCATTTCCGCACAGGAAGGGGCCGCCGCCGCATTGGATTTAAATTTAACGCATAAACAAAAAGAAGCCGCCGAATTTAACGAAAAAATTTCCGCCAGCAAATACCAAGTAGGTTTGTTGGAAGGCGCCATTAAAAACTGCGACAACCTGACGAACGAACTAACCACACAGGTGGCCACGTCGGGTGCGGAAGCCCAGCGCGGGCAAAACCGCTTGCAGGAATTGGCTCCGGCGCTTGCGCAACTAAAAGAACAGTTGGCGGCGGTGTCGGCGGAACTCACGCCGTTGCAGGCTAATTACAACGAGCAAACCGCCCAGGCGCAAAAGTTGGAAAACGATTTGCGCGCGGCGGAATCGCAGTTGCAACGTTCGTCGGGTGAATTAATGTCGCTCGTACAAAAACAAATGGAAGCAGAGAACCGCATTTCGCTGGAAGAGTCCTCTATGCAGCGCGAAAACGAGGATTTGATTGCGGCTGAAAAAACGAGCCAAGCCCAACAAGCAGGGCTGGCGGGTATCCAAAAAAGTTTGCAGGAAATTTCCGCCCGTGTGCAGGCTAAACAAACCGAGGCCAATCAAGCGCGCGAAGCCATTACAAGCGGTGAAGAAAATGTGCGCAAATTGCAGGGTGTTCGTTCTTCTTTAAACGAAAAACTTTCCTCTGTAAAATCGGCCCGCGCCGCACTTTCCGCTAAGTTGGAGATTATTCAAACCCAAGGCAAAAACGACCCATACTGGGTGGGTGCCAAAACGGTGGCCGAAAGTGGCCTCGCTGGTGTGAAGGGCACGTTAAGAAAGGCCCTTAAATATCCCGCCGCGTTAAGCGTAGCGGTGGAGGAAGCCTTCGGCAAATATTTGGACGCTGTTTTGTGCACGGACGCGCAAACGGTGGAACAAGCCCTATCCCTTTTAAAACAGCACGGCAAGGCACGCGCCAAATTTATTGTTTTAAACCAAGTGCCCGCAACGCCCGAAAAACCGGCTGAAAACGCACTTAAAAACCAGTTAAAATATCAGCCGGGATTGGAAAATTTAATTAACTTTATCATCGGCGGCTACTCGTACCAAGACGGAGCCGTAAAGGGCGAGTTCTTTATCGGCGGGGGCGCGGAAGGTGTCCGTGCGCCGGAAGCCTATTGGGGCGAGGAAGAAACCGTCCGCGGTGAAATGGCGGCCAAAGCGGCGGAAGAAGACGCTGTTTCTAAGGATATTATCGCTAATTACGAAGCCTTATCCAAGGCGGAAGAAAATTTAAAAAATCTGCGCGCTAAATCGCAGGAAGCCGTTTTATCGTTAAACTCCGTGCAAAACGAGCGCGCCAACAAAGAGCGCGAACTGCGCTCCACGCAAGACGCGCTAAACCGCGCCGCCCAACGCAAGCAGGAAATCACCTTGCGCGTAGATAACCGCAAGCGCAATGTGGAAACGCTCAAACAAAACTTGCAGGATTTAAAACGCCGCCACCAGGAAGCCGTAGTGCGCGGGGAAGAGTTAAAAAAATCCCAAGTAACGCTGCGCGAAAACGCCGAAAAATTAAAGGGCGAAATTAACGCGTTAAGCGCAAAACTCTACGAAGTAAAAATCAAAAAAAATAACGTGGAATTGGATTTAAAATCCACGGAATACGAATTTAACAGTTTAACCGCCAGCGAGGGCCAGCGGAACCAAAAAATCGCGTCGGCCAATTTGCGCCTAAAAAGTTTAGCCGAGGAAAAACTTTCCACCCAAGCCAAACTTTCCACCGAGCGCGATACGTTAGCCAAATTGGAAATTGATGAGCACAAAATGCGCTCCGACTTGGAAACGCTCAAAAAAGATTACAGCGATAAACTGGCCGCCCTAAATGCGTGCAAAAAAGAATCGTCCGACCTGACGATTAAAAAGAACGATTTGGAAAATGCCCTTTCCAACGCGCGCCGCCAACGCACCACGGTAGTAAACAACTTGTTTGAAAGTTGGAATATTACGCCCGAGGAAGCGCAAATGAATTACGGCGACAAAACGGTGGATTACGAGCGCGTAAAGATGATGAGAAAGCGCATTGAAAATATGGGCGCCGTCAATATGACCGCGCCGGAAGAGTACGACGCACTGACGGAAAGAAACACCTTCTTGCGCACGCAGATTGCGGATTTGGAAAGCGCCAAAAAGGATTTAAAATCCGCCATTAACAAAATCAACCAAACCACGCGCGAAAACTTTAAATATACGTTTGAGCAAGTGCGTATGCACTTTAAAAACATTTACCAAACGCTCTTCCGCGGCGGCGAGTGCGACCTCGTACTCACCCAGCCGGATAACCTGCTGGAAACGGGCATTGAAATTTACGCCCAGCCCCCGGGCAAAAAATTGTTGAACATTACTTCTATGTCCGGCGGCGAAAAAACGCTGACCGCAATGTCCTTGCTGTTTGCGTTCTTTACGCACAATCCGTCCCCGTTCTGCATTATGGACGAAGCCGACGCGGCCTTGGACGAAGCCAATGTGGAGCGCTATGTGAACCTGATTAAAGAGTTCTCCAAAACCACGCAGTTTATAGTGGTAACGCACAACAAGCGCACAATGGAATCAGCCCGTATGCTCTATGGTATTACGATGGAAGAGAGCGGCGTTTCCAAGGTAATGTCCGTCAACCTGGCCGAGCGCAACCCCGAAGCCACGCAAAAAAAGGAAGCCATTGAGGCGTTGGCGGAGGCGTAATGAAGATAGGGGTGTTTTCGGACGTACACAGTAATTTAGAAGCGTTAAACGCCTGCTTGGCCCGTTACGAGCAAGAGGGCGTGGAACACTTTATTTACTGCGGGGACATTATCGGTTACGGGCCGGACCCCGAAGCGTGCGTAAAGAAAATTTCCTCTTTAAATTTGTTGGCCTGTGTGTTGGGCAATCACGATGCCGTGTTTGTCCAGCCCGAGTTGGAAACCTTGTTTAATTACGATGCCAAAATTGCGTTGGATGAAAACAAAAAGCATTTAAGCGAAAAATCTATCCGTTATTTAACCTCTTTGCCCACCGTAGCGCGCGGGGAAAATTTTACTGTGGTGCACGGCACGCCCACCGACCCGATAAAGGAATATTTTTCCAGTTGTACCCAGTTCCGCACCACATATGACAAGTGGCAGGGAAAAATTTGCTTTGTGGGGCACTCCCATTTGTCCTTTTATATCCGCGGTACGCAAAACTCGTGCGTGATTTATTTGTGCAAACGCGAGGACGCCACCGTCCACTTGTCCGACAAAATGCGCTATGTGCTGAACCCGGGTTCCGTGGGCAAGCCGCGCGATTTAAACCCGCACGCCTCCTTTGGCATTTGGGATACCGAAAAAAGCACCTTCCGTTTTATCCGCCAACCGTACGATTTCGCGCCCACACAGAAAAAAATGCAGGAAAGAAAGTTCCCCGCATTTTTAATAAACAGTTTGGCGCACGGCCTGTAATTACCGTTTTATTTTTTGTTTGGCATATTGCAGGAGGGCGTTTGCCGCCGCGCTCGCGGGGATGCACAGCGCAAATTCAAACGGAGCGCGGAAACGTGCGTACGCACCGAAAAACACCGAACCGATTCCCCAAAAATACAAACAATACACCAATAGAAAAAAAGTTTCCGCTTTGCGCCTTTTCCATAGCAGGATAAAACCGCCTACACTAAAAAGAACCAACAAAAACACTTCTCCGCTTGCCGCAATAAAAAGCAGTTTGTCGGTGGCCGTTTTGAGCCAATTTTCGTGCAGAGCGGTGGTGTGGTTTAGCATTTGCCCGTCCAATTCTTCCTCGGGTATGGCGCCGCCCGTCAGCAGGCGCGAAAGATGGACGAAATTGGCCCCAAAGAGCGTTTTCATTGCCCATAAAGGGGCACGGGAGAGTTTATATAAAAGGGCCTCTTTAATAAGCGGTTTTGCCATTGCCTTATACAGGCGCACTTGGTCCACTGGGGGGAGTGCGTTAAACCCGGGCGGGAGCGAATCTTCCAGCGCGTCGTGTGCCTGCGGAACGGACAGATTATATTTGTAGGCCAAATAATCCTCGTTCCACATATACAGGTTGTATGCGCCTACGGTTGTAAACCCGCCGAAGCCCGTTTGAATGTAATTTCTCACCTGCCACGCGCCGACGAGAGCCAATAAAGGGACAAAGAAAAGCGTGGCAATCTTCCAGGCAGAAAAGCGCACCAGTTTAGCGGCGGAAAAGCACACCAAGATAATTGCGCTTGCAAACATAAAGTAATATGTGGCCGGACGCACATAAACGGCCCCCGCTAAAAAAAGCGCGGCTAACAGAATTTTCCACCCGGTGGGTTTTAATAAAAAGTCTACCGTAAAATAAACAAACCAAGAAAGTAAAAATGCGCATAAAACTTCTGACAGCACGGCAAACGAAAGCGAGAAATACAGCACGCTTGCCGCACAAAAGAACATCGCCCAACGCGCCGCATTTTTGCCGTTTATTTTTTCAGCCGTCATATACACAGGGATAAGCAAGGCTAGTGAAAGCAAATTTTGCACAAGCGCCACGGCCCACGTCATATTGCCGAAAACCGTTTGCACCAGGGCCAAAAAGAACGGATAGCCCGGCGTGCGCAACAGCATTGGCGTGGCGGTT
>NZ_DJOA01000046.1:20553-28099 GCF_002437085.1 Candidatus Avelusimicrobium stercoris
CTTCCCACATTTGTCCGTATTCCAGCCACGTTTGCGCCGGGTAAACATAAGTAAGCGAATCAGGGAACGCCAAAATCTTTTCCCCCAGCGGGTGCCAATAGAATAGCCCGAGGAGCGCCGCCCCTTTCACCAGGGCCAGCGCGGCAAAAATGTACCAAAACACTTTATCTTTATAAAAACGCATATGTTTATTGTATGAAAAAGAGGCTCCTCCCGCAAAACAGTGAACTCCTAAAATGGTAAAATATAAATAGCAATACAGCACGCCCCGCAAAAATAGAGCCCGCTCCGCGCTGTGGGAGATAATATGAGTATTTTTGAAGCGTTAATGATGTTAGGTTTCGGTCTTGCCTGGCCGTTTAATATTTCGCGCTCCTTGCGCACCAAAACTGCCGCCGGCAAAAGTTTCCTGTTTATGGGAACGATTGAATTTGCCTATGTGTGCGGGATGATTCATAAAATTTTGCACAATTTTGACTGGGTCTTTTGGCTCTATGTACTTAACTTTGTAATGGTGTTGATTGATTTTTGCTTAATGGTGCGCTACACCAAGTTGGACGTCTTCCGCAAACGCCACGCGGACTTGAAGGCCAAACGCCAGCGCGAACGCTTGCAAAGAGCCAAACAAAACTAATTTAAAGCCCCGCAAAGAGCGGGGCTTTTTCATCTCGGGTGGGGAAGGCTGGATATAACCCCTTTTTAAAAGGCCTTTTATCGGGCGAAAACTTGCCTAAAAAGATATAATAAAAGAAATTCAACCCTCTACGCAGTAGAGCGAGGTTCTTATGATTAGATTTAATTGTGATTACAGCGAAGGCGCCCACCCGCGTATTTTGGAAAAGTTGGCGCAAACCAATTTGGAACAAACGCCCGGCTACGGGCAAGACACCTATTGCCGCCAAGCGGCCGATTTGATTAAATCCCTGTGCCAAACGCCGGATGCCGAGGTCCACTTTTTGGCGGGCGGCACGCAAACCAATCTAACGGTGATTGCGGCTTGCCTGCGCCCGTACCAAACGGTCATTTCCGCCGATTCCGGGCATATTAACGTGCACGAGGCGGGCGCGATTGAAGCCACGGGCCACCGCATTTTAACGGTGCCGGAGCAAAACGGCAAATTGACGGCGGAGCAAATTTCCCGCTGCTGTAAGGAGCATTGGCTGGACGATAATCCGGAGTTTGCCCCTCAGCCCAAACTGGTGTATATTTCCTTCCCCACGGAATACGGCACGCTGTATTCCAAGGAGGAACTTTCCGCCATCCGCCGCGTGTGCGACGAGAATAACCTCTTTTTATTTGCGGACGGCGCACGCCTGGGCTACGGTTTAGAGGCCCCCGGAAACGACGTTACACTGGCTGATTTGGCTGCCTGCTGTGATGTGTTTTACATTGGCGGCACGAAGATTGGCGCCCTCTTGGGCGAAGCGGTGGTAATTGTAAACCCCAAACTTCAAAAGGATTTCCGCTATTTTATGAAGCAGCGCGGCGCAATGCTGGCCAAGGGACGCATTTTAGGGCTTCAATTTTTGGCCTTGTTTGAAGACGGCCTCTATTTTAAACTTTCCAAACACGCCGACGATATGGCCCAAATCATCCGCCAAGCGTGTAAGGACAGCGGTTTTGAATTTTTGTACGATTCTCCCACCAACCAGCAATTCCCCATTATGCCGGATGAATTGGTGAAACAGTTGGAAGAATTATACGCCTTTTCACACACCAAACGCTTGGACCACCACCGAAGCGCCATCCGCATTTGCACCAGTTGGGCTACCCGCCCGGAGGATGTGGAGCAACTGGTGGCTGATATCCACAAATACGCGGGGAAATAATATGTTACACATTGGGTGCCATTTATCATCTTCCAAGGGTTTTAAGGCAATGGGCGAAACCGCTCTTTCTATCGGGGCGGATACGTTCCAGTTCTTTACGCGCAATCCGCGTGGCAGCCAGGCCAAACCCATTGACCCGCAGGATGCCGAAGCCTTGCGCGAACTGCTTGCCCAAAAGCATTTTGCGCCCATTATTGCGCACGCTCCCTATACGCTTAACCCCGCTTCCGCCGACCCCAAAACGCGCGAATTTGCCCGCCAGACCTTTGCGGATGATTTACAGCGTATGGAATATGTGCCGGGAAATCTGTATAACTTTCACCCGGGCAGCCACGTCGGCCAAGGGGTGGAAAAAGGCATTGAACTGATTGTGGAAACGCTAAACGAAATTTTGACGCCTAATTTGCATACCACGGTACTCTTGGAAACAATGTCCGGCAAGGGGAGCGAAATCGGGCGGACCTTTGACGAGTTAAAACGGATTATGGACGGCGTGAAACTAAATAACCTACTGGGCGTGTGTATGGATACCTGCCACGTCAGCGATGCGGGTTATTCGCTCGTGCATTTGGACGATACCTTGGCGGAATTTGATAAGCAAATCGGCCTGCCCCTGTTAAAGGCCGTCCACCTAAACGACAGTTTGAACCCGCAGGGGGCGCATAAGGACCGCCACGCCTGTATCGGCCAAGGCACCATTGGCCTAAATACCTTGGTAGGCGTGATTAATCACCCGGCCTTAAAGCATTTGCCGTTTTGTTTGGAAACCCCCAACGATTTGGCGGGCTACGAAAAGGAAATCAAACTCTTGCGTGGCTTATATAAGGAATAACTATTGCTTGGGCTTTACCACCAGCATCAGACTGTACCCGCCCACCCAAAACGCGGTCCAACTCTTGGGTAGTAAATAGTGCGCCAGCAAGCGTATGCACATACCGATACGGCTTTTGAGCCCCGTCAGTTGCGGCGGGCGTTCTACATATTTGTTGGTGTAGTGCGCGTGCAAAATCTGCCAGCCGCGCTTTTTTAAGAGCCTTTTTAAATACCGTGCCGTAAAAAAGTGGATATGTCCTACGGTTTGGTATTCTTCCTCTAAAATTTCAGGTTTTATAAGCGTGCGGAACGATAAATCCAGCGGAACGTGCAAAATAAGCACAGGGGCCTTTTGGGCGAGTTCGCTCAAAAACCGCTCCATATCCGGGACGTGCTCCACTACATCTATGGCTAGGGCTACGTCAAAGGTTCCGTCCGCCCACGCTTCGCATAAAAAATTTACGTTTTCGGGCGCGTGCTGTTTAGCCAGACTAATCGCTTGCGGGGAAATATCGCACCCAGTAAAGCGGATATCCGGGCAGTGTTGGGCCCAATGGTTAATCAGCGCACCCGCTCCGCACCCGGCGTCCAATACCGAGTGGGGGGACAAACGGGCCGCCTTTACGGCGCGCAAAACGTGCGCCAGTTTCCAGCGCGCGTCTTGTGCGTGCCAGCCGGGATTTTGCAAAAGATAGTTGCCGTCTGTATAGCGGGACATACCTTTATTATACCTTTTACCTATTATATAGGGGGTTTTTACACAAAAAAACCTTTTCTTTTGGCCTAAATTCTGTATAATAGGAATATATTGCTTTTTTATAAATACATATTGGAGGATAAATGAGAAAGTTTATTTTTGCAGTTTTTTCTATGCTGTTTGTTCCCCTGTTTGTACAAGCGGAAGAGTTGAGAATTAACTGGGATGGTCAACCTCATTCTTATGAGATAACTGATGATACAAACGATAATAAGCCATATTCTCTTGTTGGTGGCGGTTCCGTAGATCAAGGTGCAATTGATGGGGCCTCTCTTACCCTGGATGGCAAAAAAAATAATATTAAAATTAATATTAATAACGTAACTACTGCCAACGAAGTTTATTCTTCAGTGGAACGGAAAAAGAATTATGACATTCCTGTTGAAAACAAAGAGACCTATGGTGCGTATGTTGCCGGAGGTGCTGCCTACAATAATAATGTTACCAATAGTTCTGTTACGATGACAGACATAGAGCTGACGGG
The DNA here is from genome assembly GCF_002437085.1 of Candidatus Avelusimicrobium stercoris. Classification (NCBI taxonomy): domain Bacteria; kingdom Pseudomonadati; phylum Elusimicrobiota; class Elusimicrobia; order Elusimicrobiales; family Elusimicrobiaceae; genus Candidatus Avelusimicrobium; species Candidatus Avelusimicrobium stercoris. Next base: position 24,437 of record NZ_DJOA01000046.1, read on the forward strand.
CAGAGATGTGATGGGTGGCGCGGCCTTAATGCTCTATAGCAGGGACCGCTTTGGCGCCGCGTCTGCTAACAACAACTCTGTTTCCATTAGCGGTGGGTCTATAAATTTTTACCAATTTACGCCTACTGGGGCTTCTTCCGCTGAAAAGTTGGGTGGTAATGTGTACGGCGGTTATACCAAGTTTTCCAAGGGGTCGGCGAGTAACAATACCGTTTCTATCACCAAGGCGACCATCGGTGGCGACGTCATCGGTGGCTATACCGACGAACGCCTGACCGAAGAAGATGAGGAAACTGCTGGTGTAATTGACACCAACGCTAGTGGTAACTATGTGCTCGTAAAAGATTCTACCGTGGAAGGCACGGTGGCGGGGGCCAAGGGTGCGGCTACGGCTGAAAATAACACGGTGATTATTGATAATTCCACGGTGGGCACTGTGCTAGGTGCGTATGAGGGAACGGGCATTGCAGATGACGGCTCTTCTACTGTTAATATGGATAACAACACCGTTAGCGTTAGCAACAGTACCATAACTGGTAAGGCCGCGGCGGTAGATAGTACCTCCGTAAATGCCAAAGGCAACACCTTAATGTTGGATAATTCCAAAGTTTCTGACAAGTCTTCCATTTATGCGGTAAAAATGGGTCTTAATAAGGAGGTCGGGGCCACAGTAGCCAATAATACATTAAATTTGAATAAGATGAGCGGCACCTTTACCGAATTGGGCGGTTCCGTCAACTTGGCCGGCACCTCCAATGGCAACGTTGTAAACGTAACCAATTCTGCCTTGACGTTAAGCAACTCCGGCAAGTTTTTTGGCGATACCTTGGATTTGAATACATTGTCCACTAACGAGTTACTGCCGGCGGATATGCCGAAGGACCAGGGGGCTATTTTCGGTGGCGCGAGTATGACCTATACCCGCACCGTAAATACCACCCCCAGTGAGAAGGCTCCCGAAGCGGAGAAAGTAGCCGTTGGTGGAACGAACAGCGACAACAATATCGTTTCCATTGCGGGCGGCGATTCCGTGCAGGATGTAAACGCCAATGTGTTTGGTGGTTTCTCGGCTTATATTGACGAACGAAAGTACACAATAGAGAAAAAAGAGACCAAAGACGGAAAAGAAATTACTACGACGGAAGAGTATGAAAAAAAGGGTAATCAGGTCTATAAAGATGGCAAACAAGAAGGATCCGAGATAGAAATTGACGATGTATATTCTGCGTCCAACAACACGGTAATTTTGGATAACGTAAATTTCAAGGGCACTGTATATGGCGGTTATGTATATGGCGCCGAACTGAAAGATGAAAATAGGCTTACGCAAAATAACATCGTTATTTTACGCAACAGCGTGAAGTTGGACAAAGATGCGGTCATTTATGGCGGCAATAATAAAGACTATGCGCAGACCAACCATTTGGTTTTTGATCGTACTTCTGGAACGTTTACTAACGACAAGGCATTCAAAAACTTTAATAGGTGGTGGACCATCAACGCAGATCTTAAAATGAAATTGAACTTTGGATTTGACGTCCGTGCTAATATGATATTGGATAAATCTATGATGCAGGAAGGTTCCAATCCGGGAATTGTTACTACTATTACCGATAAAGCTGTGGAGAATTTTAAAGATCTAGAAAGCGGTAAGGTATATGACTTACTTGGCGGAGGAATTGTGTTGACCCAAAAGAAAATGGGTGTGTATTCCTATGATTTGACCGCTACCAAAGAGGAAGGTTCCCAAACAATTAGCTGGACCCTTACCGCTACGAAAGATAAAGCCAACGCCGAAGTGTACGGTCAGTTACCGCTCGTCGGTTTGGCCTTAATCAGCGAAGGGCCCGAAATGCTCACCCAAACCTTAAACGATTTGTGGAAGAGCGACACCGAACAGAACACCTTTATTAACGGCGGTTACCACCACACCCGCTACAAAACGGGCAGTGTCTTTGACTTGGATTCTGGCCTTGCACAAGCAGGCGCTTGGAAGAAATTTACGAACGATTGGGCCTTGGGTATCTACGCCAAATATGCGGGCGGTTCTTATAAAACCTTCCCTATTAAAGTTACCGGCGATGCCAATGTGTTCGGCGGCGGTTTGATGACCTCTTACCGTTATAGCGACACGGGCCGCTTGGAAGCCACCGTGGAAGCCGGCTATGTGGACGCCAAGTTTGAATCCTCCGAACTCTTATCCACCTTTAAGAGCAAAGGGATGTACTACGGCGCTAGCGCGGGCTTTGTGGAAAACCCGCTGGAAGATTTGAGCCTGTACGCCAACTTCAACTGGAAGCGCAAAGCCTCCGACAACATCACCGACGACTTGGACCAGAAAATCAGGTTTGATACCTTGCAAAGTATGGCCCTGCGCTTCGGCGGCGATTATGCCTTTAATTCTGTGGACTGGAAAGGCGTAATTCCTTCCGTCGGTGCGAGTGCTATCTATGAAATGGACGGCAAATCTACCGTTACGGTGGAAGACGTCAAAAACAGCGAAGCCTCTATGAAAGGTATGAGCGGCCGTGGCCAAGTGTCTTTGGCTTACCACAACCAAGATACGTTCCTGCCCTTGCACTCCGTGCTGACCGTTTACGGCCAGTTGGGCAAGCGCGAAGGCTTCGGCGGCGAAGTGAATATTTCGTTTGAGTTCTAAACTACAATCAAACGCAAATTTTGGTAAAGGCCCTGCGGGGCCTTTACTATTTTAAAAAAAAGTTGCACAAAAAAATAAAAACTGTTATAATAAATATGTAGTCATTAAGGGCCTGTAGCTCAGCTGGGAGAGCGCCTGCATGGCATGCAGGAGGTCGCAAGTTCGATCCTTGTCAGGTCCACCATTTACCCTTAATAGAACCCGCCTTTCGGCGGGTTTTTTGTTTTATATAGTTGTATTCGTGCCCCTATATCTTTGGCGGCAGTGCCTGACTTGTTTTACGAGAAAAGGCTCCATAGATTTGCAATTTTGCGAGAAGTAGATTTGCCAAAAATTTTATTTTAAGTTGCTTAACCTTGGTTGCGCACAAGAAAAAGTAATTTTATTTTATCAGTTCGTGTAGTCCCGTTAAACCTTACTAAAGTGTGTTTATTCCGTTGGTTGCGGCTGCGGCTAAAAATGTTTATATGCGGGGTTTTAAAGGGGTTTTTAGAAGGGGGAATACCATTTTTGCTTGTGGTTTGCGGTCCTGTTCGCAGTTTTCCTTTCGCTTAAATCGTGCGCGCCCCACAGCCCGTCCAACTCGCCTTTCACTTCGTTCAAATCGCACACGGCTCCGGCCTTCAATCCCTAACTCAGGCAAAGCAGTTTGTAAATATATACAAATGGGGGAAAATATTTTTCAAACAAAAAACCGTTTATTCTAGGCGCCAGCGAGGAAGGAATACTGTGGGCACACGCGCGGAATCGCGGAGGTATCCGACTGAGCGGGCAACAACGAATAAACGGTTTTTAGAAAGAAAAATGGTGCCCAGTATAGGGATTGGCCACAAGTCCTCGTTGACCCTCGGCGCTCGCGGCCCCGCCTCGCCATGCTCGCCTTTCGCGTTGCTCAAACTCGCATAAGGCTGCGGCTTTCAATCCCTAACGCGGGCAAAGCAGTTTGCCCGCTTACAGACACAAAAAAACCACCCTTTCGGGTGGTTTATAACTACTGCTCACAA
>NZ_DJOA01000046.1:28245-43508 GCF_002437085.1 Candidatus Avelusimicrobium stercoris
CGTGAGCTCGGGGAGTTTCATAAATGGTGCCCAGTATAGGGATTGAACCTATGACCTTTCCCATGTCAAGGGTGCAAATGAACTTTTATGCTTGATTCTCCGACGAGAAAATGCGTTAGCATTTGCCCCTTTTTACCATTGCCAAAATATTGCCAGTAACTAAAAATTAGCAGATTAGTTGCTGAGTCAATAAAATAATTTTTGCTTCCAATTGCTGTTTGAAATTTGTGATACTCTCCTTATTATTTGCCCAAGTAAAAATCTCTTGATGATTTACATCAAAATGGGGCTTCCTCGTCTTTGAATTAAATGCTGTTTTAGAACAAATATATAATACGGGAATACCTAATCCTTCCGCATAACCTGCTTCCCAATATGCTCCTTGATTGCCGTGGGTTAAATCGCAGATAAGCAAGCGACTTTTTTTAATTTCTACACGTAGTTTGTCATCAATTAAACTTTCTTCGCTAATTATTTCGTCCAATAATTTTAAATCAAAACCTAATTTCTGTGTTAGAGGTTTAAGGTGTGTATTAACAAAATGTTTGGCTTTATCTTCAAATTTCATAGCCATAAATATTTGTTTACTTGCAGGATTTCTCTCTTGTAAAGACTTGAAATACTCCCATCCTTTAAGAGAAAGTTTTACACTAATAAGGTTTTCTGAATGAATTGATTTTTGGCTAATATAATCAAATTCTTCTAGCGCTTGGATTAAAGCAAGAAAATTTTCTTCATTTATGATACCTGCCCAAGCATTCAATTGATAAGTTAAAACAGGGTCAAAATCTAAATTTTTACCTAAAAATTTGGAGCGTTCTCCTAAAAACAAAACCATATTATCAATTTGTTCTATTGGGGTTGGTAAGATATTTTCTTTTAAAACTTTTTCAAAATCAATAGGTTGACGATGGACTCCTGCATAGGAAATGAGATTAAACTTATGTGCAATGTGATAAGCGAGAACGGTCCAACAGTGTTGTTCTTGATTTTGATAATGTAGTTGAATATAATCCTTGCATTTTGACCAATTCAAGGAAAATCCTCCAAGACAGGGAAACCAAATATGTTCTCCAGTCACTTCGTGTGTTTCATGACAAAAAGGACATTCAAAAGTGTCATTCATAAAAACCTCTTATTGCTTGAGTTTATAATGTGTTGTTCTTCCAGCGCCAATTTGTTCTAAAATGCCGCGTTGTTGCAGGTCGGCTATATCACGGGAAGCAGTATCGTGAGAGCATTTACAGATTTTGGCCCACTTGGTACTGGTTAAATGACCTGTAAAACCATCAAACAGCATATTGAGCATCTTGTTTTGGCGGTCATTAAAAGTTTCGCCTTGATGCTGTTTCCAAAAGGTCGCTTTAGCCAGTATCGTTTTTAAAAGTTCTTCAGAATCTTTGATGGCCTTTTCTAACGTCTGTAAAAACCACTCCAGCCAGTCCGTAATATCCAAATCACCTTGTTGAGTAATTTCCAGTTGCTTATAATATTCCTTACGCTCTTTGGCGATTTGAGACGACATGGAATAAAACCGATTGGAAGAAGATTCGCTCCGTGCTAGTAATAATTCCGTTAAAGCGCGTGCAATCCGTCCGTTCCCATCGTCAAATGGGTGCAAAACAACAAACCATAAGTGAGTGATAGCGGCTTTGAGTACATTGTCCGTATTGTCATTATTAATAAAATGAAATAATTTATCCATCTCTCCGTCTAGTACATTAGCATCGGGGGCTTGGTAATGTACTTTTTCTTGTCCCATCGGGCCCGAAACAACCTGCATTGGGCCTAATTTATCATCGCGGTAATCACCCGCTTGAATCGTATAAAAACCACTCTTGCCATTAGGGAACATATGTTGATGCCACGCACATAAGCGAGCCTTGTTAATAGGAGCATCATAGTGTTGGATAGCATCTAACATCATTTCTACTGTACCTTCTACATCGCGGGCCACCGGAATATCCTCATTGGGTAGTCCCAAACGCCTAGCGATAGAGGAGCGAACTTGCGCTATATCTAACAGTTGGCCTTCAATTTGGTTGGATTTTAAAATTTCTTCTGTTAGCGTTTGAAGTAAGGCGTTATCCTGCATAGCAAACCCAATATTTTGCATTTTACCCAATAACAACCCTTGCGCCAATTTTACCTGTGCAAGTAAGGATAAAATCTTGGTTTCATTCCACATAAAGTGTGGCCAGTTTTTATTTTGGTAGATATACATAATTCACTCCCATGAAACTATTATAACATAAACTACGCATAAAATACGCAAAAAGTGCGTAGTTTGTGCGTAGATTAAATTTATCCACTATACAATACTAAGCGAAATCATCCCGTCCATTACCATCATTTTACTGGCGATTTCTCCTGTTTTGAACCGCAAATAGCGTTGTGTGGTGGTTATTTTGCTGTGCCCAAGGAGTCTTTGTAAATGCTCCAAAGTCCCGCCACGGTTTAGAAAATTAACTGCAAATGAATGCCGCATATCGTGTGGGCGGATATGGCCTATCCCGGCTTTTTCGGAAGCGTGATTGAGTTGGTATTTTAATTTGTCTTTAGTCACTTTTTCAAATACAAGTCCGCTTTTTTGCGGATTTAAGCCCTGCAATATTTGCGCAATATCTGCGGTTAGCCCCAAGGTGCGCGGGCGTTCGGTCTTTGTTTTAGGAATATAGATTGTTCGGTGTGTAAAATCAATATTTTCCCAGCGCAGGCCCAGCAATTCTTGCCGTCTAAGCCCTGTATAAAACCCAATGGTGACACAAGGGCGCACTTCATCGCTAATGAATGGCAAGAGTTTTTGAATCTCTTGTTCATTTATCGGGTGGGCTTCAAAGGGTTCTGCATCGCGTTGTTTTTTAACCTTCCGGCACGGATTAGGCCCGCTGTACTTGTCCCAGTCGTTTAAGCAATTAAAAAACTTGCTGATAATACCAAAATAACGGTCCGCATTTGCATAGGAAGTTTCTAGGGCCTTTTGATTGTAAAAACTTTGCACCTCTAATGGGGTTATTTCCTTTAGCGTATAGTTAGCAAAGTGGTCTAAAATTTTCTCAAACATTGCCATATAGGTTTGTTTAGAAGGTCGTAATTCTATGTGATGTTTGATAAACAGGGGAGCCATATCCTTAAATAACTGGCTTTCTTGCATTAAGCGTGGGTCATTTTTGGCTTTATAGAACTCATCCATACATTTTGCTAGTTCCTTTTTTGCGGCAGATTCATTCATAGCAACAATTCTGCGATGTCTTTTCCCCGTCTTATCATAACCATCAAGCACATAACGTCCTTTCTTATCTTGATAAATTTTCATATCAAATATTCTCCAATATTATAATATCATACTATATAATAATATATGATATTGTCAAGTATTATATTTTCATATCAAATCAAATTTGCTATTATCTATATATGCTAGAACAAGATAATCAACAAAAAATTAAAACGATAAGTTTTACGCTCCCTGAAGAACTTTTGAAACAAGCCAAAGATTATGCCTTTCGGGAAGACCGTAACTTATCTTCGGTTATTCGGTTAGCCCTGAAACGGTTCTTAGAGTCTGAGCAAGTGAAATAACCGAGTCTCTGCTTAAGAGTGCCCAAAGGAATCTTCTGTGGCTTCTTCCACCATTTGCTCTATTTTTGCCCGCTTAAAAAGCAATTTCCCAGATAACTTAACTATAGTTCCTTTGGGAAATTCCCCACGGGTCCTTTTTGAATAGATAGTAGCAGGGGAAAGATGTAAATAAGCGGCCACTTCGTTTACATCCATTAATGGACTTGCATTAGTTTGCATTGGCTGCGCCCTCCTGTTCATCATTTCCCTGTATTACAGGGATTTCAGGGGGTATAAAATTATCATTCTTATATCTCTGTAATGTTTCTATAATACTCTTCTCAGTAATATAATCTTTGGAATATAAAGACTCTAAGATAGTCTCTTTAAAAACTCTTTCTTCAGGCATTCTAGAAAGATTGAGTTTTTTAAGAAGATCCAAATGCTTTCTTGCATCTTTTTGTGAAGAGTGTTGTTTTAGGTATTTATAGTAATCAGCATAACCTAGAGTATTAAACTTACAAACAGCACCAAATAAGGCATTCCTTTTTTGTAAGCCATTGTGTTTTTTATGCTTATCACAGGATTGCTCTATAGATGCTAAGTTTTTTTCCATATCATTTTGAATTGTAAAGAAACCTTCTAATATACCAATCGTTCTATACTGTAAGATTTTGGAACATATCTCTCTATTAAATGCTGTTTCAAGCGTATTAGGGAGATAACTTTTGATGAGTTTTAGTTCATTATCAATAGATTTTTTGTCTTGCATTGCATACTCCAAATTAATCAAACAGCACCCGCTTTCTTGAAATAATGGTGCTAAATCTACAGGCATTCCGTTCCATTTTAGGGCTTCTGCTGTTTTGTCATATATTTTGATTCCTTTTTTCTGAAAATTAAAATGTACACACCACCCTTTCGACTCTTCATATACTGAATAACCTTTTCTAGATTTAGCAGGTTGGGGTATATTATGACAGCAAAGGAATCGTAGGACAGAGGAACTAATGGGAAAAATGATTGGTTTATTGACATCCCAACCGGATAAATAGTGGTTCCGTAGCACAGATTCATCAGTTAAAATGCCTGCATATTCCAATCTCTCTACTAGCAGGGATAAGAAACGTTCTAAGTCTTCTTCTTTGGTTTCGTAGATGTTTGTACCATATAAAAGCTTACTGGGACACACTTGTATTTCTACTCTTGTAATCCCTAGGTTATCAGCATATACATGAATGTTAGGCATATAATCATCCGAATCCTCGTGAATATACGGCTGTTTAAAAGCCTTCTTTTCGGCTTTATCTAAATAGGCGTGTCTGGCTTCTCTTTCTCTCATGGGAATAATTTGGAAGTCTCCTGTATTGGCATATAAGTTAATGTTCATTCCGTCATTTGACATTCTGGCACCTCTTCAATTGGTCTAATCATTTTTTATTCGTTTTATATTAGAGCAGGTGCAATTCTGGTGTCCTGCTCTATATAATAGGTAAACGTAAACCGAAGTTAGGTTTTGGGGATAAAAAATAATGTAAAATAATTAATTTAACATAATATTGCCTATAAACCCTGTATCAAAAACAAAGAAAATCTGATAATTTGAACGATGAACATTGGATTTCAAGGAATATCGTGTGAAACCTTTGTTCTTGTTGGTGTTATTCTCTAGCTAGTAAGTAAAGTGCAGGTGCAAAATATCCACAAGTTATTCAGGCAAATTAATATGAGGAACAGGCCAAAATGTGGTATCATAAGATTAAGTTTTAATGGGAGTTTTACAGTACAACCGCAGTTAGCGGTAAACTTACAATTTATACTGTTTTTTGGAATCCGATTTTAGGATACAACCTATACAGTAGGTGGTACTCAAACCAGAAAATAGTCGTATTAGGCACAAGAAACCGGACTAATTACCCGTGTTCTCTTCGTGTCAAATGCCTGTTATATAACAGGCTACGGCTGTTTGTTTATGTGTTTGAGTACCCATAGGCAGATTGGCCGTTTTTTATTGTCTTCTTGGGCGTTTGGGGCAATTGCACGGCTGGAATGAATGCAATATGCTATCAAACACACAGAAAAAATATTTTGCTTACGAATTAACGGTTTTAGAGAAAGACGGTAAATTAAATGGCATATCTCAAGCATTGCAAAATGCACAAGTGGACTTAAACCCGCACCAAATTGAAGCCGCTTCTTTTGCGCTCCACTCTCCGCTATCCAAGGGTGTTGTGTTGGCGGATGAAGTAGGGCTAGGTAAAACCATAGAAGCCGGCATTATACTCTGCCAGTATTGGGCAGAAATTAAACGGCACTTAATTATTATTTGTCCCGCTTCTTTGCGCGAACAATGGAAGGCGGAATTGGAAGAAAAGTTTAACCTTCCCGCCATTATTGTTGATTCAAAAAATTATTTTTCCGGAATATTTGCTCTGACAGATAAAATTATTATTATTTCTTACAATTTTGCGGCAAAATACGCCTTGGAATTGGTTAAAATATCTTGGAATTTAGCTGTACTGGACGAAGCGCACAAATTACGCAATGTATACAAAGAAAAAAATAAAATTGGGCAAGCCATCAAACAGGGTTTAAGGGAATGTCGTAAAGTTTTATTAACGGCTACACCTTTGCAAAATTCCTTAATGGAATTATACGGGTTGAGTTTACTGATTGACGAAAATATTTTTGGTAATGAAAAATCTTTTCGGGCACAGTATTCTTCCACTCGTACCCATTATGATGTACTCAAAGACCGATTGGCTACTTTTTGCCGCAGGACGTTGCGCAGTGATGTTTTAGAATACATCCGCTACACTAAACGGCGGGCGATTACATTTCCCTTTAATCCTTCTAAAAAAGAAGTAGAACTATATGAAAAAGTTTCAAAATTTCTGCAAAAAGACAGCCTTTATGCCATCCCTCATAGGCAGAAACATTTAATTTCTTTAATTTTGTATAAATTGTTGGCATCTTCCTCTGTTGCTATTTGTAATACGCTCTCCACTATGTTGGAACGCATGAAGAAATTAAAAGAGGGATTAAGCACGGCTACGGAAGATAAATTGCTGAATGACGAACTAATAGAAGCGGATATGGAAGATGAAATAGGTGAATCTTCCGATAAGGGGACCGCTGAGGGTATTGATACCCACATATTAGATAAAGAAATTGCTGAAATCCAAGAATATATTGCTTTGGCACAATCCATAGGTACGGACAGTAAAAGTGAGAAACTGCTAGATGCATTGCAAACAGGTTTTGTTGAAATGTCCAAAACGGGCGCGCCACAAAAGGCACTTATTTTTACGGAAAGCCGCCGTACCCAGCAATATTTATTTAATTTCCTTTCTGCTCACGGATACGCCCACAAAATTGTACTTTTCCATGGGGGAAACAAACTCCAACGCAACGAATTAATCCGCCAATTTAAGGAAGATGCCTCCATTATGATTGCTACGGAAGCCGGTGCGGAAGGCTTAAATATGCAGTTTTGCTCCTTGGTTATTAATTACGATTTACCTTGGAATCCGCAACGGGTGGAACAGCGTATCGGGCGTTGCCACCGCTACGGGCAAAAATATGATGTAGTAGTTATTAATTTTATTAACCAAAGCAATCAAGCAGATAAACGTGTTTTTGAACTTCTGTCTTCTAAATTCCGTTTGTTTGAAGGTGTTTTTGGTGCTTCGGATGAAATTTTAGGCAGTATTGAAGACGGCGTGGATTTTGAAAATAAGATTTTGGCTATTTATCAAACTTGCCGTACCCCAAACGAGATAAATGAGGCATTTGATGCGTTAAAAAAAGAAATGGAAACCAGCATTAATGTTAATATGCGCAAGACAAAGCAAGAACTATTGCGCAATTTTGATGCCGAGGTCCACCGCCGGTTAAGAGTTAATTTAGAAGAAACAAAAGTGCAACTGTCCGATAAACAGCAGCTTTTTTGGCGATTAGCAAAAGACATTCTAAAAAATGATGGGGTTTTTGATGAACAGGATTATTCTTTTACTTTGCAAAATGCAGCCTTGGGCAAATGTGGCAAATACTATTTTATACGCCAAGAAGATAAACACAGCGAAGTTATCCCCTCTTTTGTCTTGCGTCTTTCCGCACCGTTGGGGGAACATATTATACAGGTAGCCAAAAACATTGCTAATCCGCCTGAGGAAATAACATTTAACGTTTCTCACGCGGCCCGCCGGCATTTGTTTCTGGAGAAAATGCAACAAAATAACCAGTATGGCTGGGGTATTGCCACGCTGTTAACTATTAATAGTTTTGAAAAAGAAGAGTATTTGGTGCTAACCGGAATAGACAATTACCAAAAGGCCGTTGAGCCGGAAGTGATGGCGGCACTTTTGCGGTTGGAGCCGACGGAAATTAAAGAAGCGCAAGCTCCGCTTGCTATTGAAAAAGAAGCCCTATCCCAAGCGCAAGAGCATAGCCTTGCACAAGCAAAACACCGCTCCGAAGTGCGTAATATGGGTTTTTTTAAGGAAGAAAGCCAAAAAATAGAAAGTTTTTGTAATGACAAATTGTATATGGTGGAAAAGGAGTATACCGACGTTAGACAAAAAATCCATAGCTTAAATAAAGAAGTAGCAAATACCGAAGATTATGAACGCAGTTTGGCCATAGAGCAAGAGCTGTCCACTCTTACGGCCAAACGGCGCGTGCTTGCGCGTACGTTAGACGATATTGAAGATACTATTGAAATTGAACGCAAGCAACTGATAGATAATCTGCGCAAGCACCAGCAGGCTCGGATTGGTAATCAAAATTTATTTATTTTTAAGTGGAAGTTAAAATAGGAGAGGTTTATGACGGCTTTTGAGCAATTGCAGCAGAAACTGCACGAAATTTTCCAACTGGATAAGCGGGAACTGGATTTTGGCATTTACCGCATTATGAACCTAAAAGCGGATGAAATTGCGCATTTTATTGATAAAGATTTGCTATCTCAGGTAAAAACGGAATTGGCCGGTTATGCCGCACAAGAAAATAAAGATATTCAAGCAGAACTAAACCAAGCCCTTGAAACCGCCAAAAACCTAGGGGTAGACCCCGAAACCTCGCCCAAAGTGGTGGAATTAAGAAAAAAACTTGCTACGGCCGGTTCTGCCACTTCGGCGGAAATAGAAATTTACTCCCACTTATATAATTTTTTTAAGCGTTACTATTGCGAGGGGGATTTTATTTCCCAGCGGCGCTATAAAGATGGCGTTTATGCCTTGCCGTACGAGGGAGAAGAAGTTAAACTATACTGGGCCAATGCAGACCAGTATTACATCAAATCCGGCGAGAATTTTACCAATTATACTTTTAAGGTAGGACCACACACAATTCGCTTTGAAGTGGTAAATGCTACTACGGAACAAAATAATAATAAAGAAACCAAGGAACGTCGGTTCAATTTGGTAGCGGAAAATCCGGTCCGTATTGAAAATGGAGTATATATTGTGTCTTTTTCTTACTTGCCGGACCCGGAAAATAGAAAGCAAAATGAAATTAATGCTATTATTGGGCAGACCTTGCTAAACAACCCCATATTAACGCCTTGTAAAGCGCTTTTGGCTGCTATACCTGCCAAAAGTAAAATAAATGTTTTGGCCAAACACTTGAACACTTTTACCGAAAAAAACACTTCCGATTACTTTATCCACAAAAATTTGGGTAAATTTTTACGCCAAGAAATGGACTTTTACATTAAAAACGAAATAATGCACTTGGACGATATAGAGGCGGAAACAGCCCCCAAAGTGGAAAGTTATTTGGCAAAAGTAAAAGTATTCCGCAAAATTGCAGATAAAATTATCACTTTTTTGGCCAGTTTGGAAGACTTCCAAAAGAAACTGTGGCTTAAAAAGAAATTTGTTTTGGAAACCAACTATTGTATTACCTTGGACCGTGTCCCCGAAAAATTATATGCCGAAATTGCCACCAACGAGGCCCAACGCAAAGAATGGGTAAAACTGTTTGCCATTGACGAAATTGGGCAAGATACTACCCACACGGGATATAGTGAACCCTTAACGGTGGAGTTTTTGAAAGAGAACCCATTTTTGGTATTAGATACGGCTTTTTTTAGCGCGGAGTTTAAGTATGAGTTGCTTGCTTGTATTGATGATTTGGACAAAAATTGCAACGGCTTACTTATCCATAGTGAAAACTTCCAAGCATTAAACTTATTGCAAGAAAAGTACCGCGAAAAAGTGCAATGTATTTATATTGACCCGCCATTTAATACTGGAAATGATTTCTACTATAAAGATAGTTACCAAAATTCTTCTTGGTTGAGTTTAATGTATGACAGAATAAAAAAATCTACTACATTTCTTACGAAAGCAGGGAATTATTTCCTGCATTTAGATGAAAATGCTAATTGTTTTGGAAAAATGCTTTTAGGTAAAGTGTTTAATACGGGAGAAATTAAGGAAATTATTTATAATACCAACTCAACAAAAGATGAAGAGAATGATTTGTTTGGATACAAAAGTTTTGGCAATAATTTTGTTTTGAAACATCAAACAATTTTTCATATTCAATTCCCAGAATCTTTTTTTAGAAAACTTTGGAAGCCTAATCGGAATACAACGACGCTCCCTATTGGTTGGTTGGATCTGATTTCTGAAAGCAAGCATTATCAAGCTAAGAGTATATCCGATTTTAATTTCTATGTAGAAATGTGGAGCAATGGAGCTCTCATTAAAAAGCAAATAATAATAGACGAAAAAATATTTCCAATTAGTGATTTATGGAATGATATATTTTCATTTACTCAATCAGAAATGCGTGTTAGCGAAAGTTTTTCATTTTTAGCATCACAAAAGCCAGAAAATTTAATGAGAAGAATAATTCAATCTACGCTATTGCCTGAAGAACTTATTCTAGATTTTTTTGCTGGAAGTGGCACAACACTATCAGTTGCGCATAAGTTAAATAGACGCTGGCTTGGAGTGGAAATGGGGCGTTATTTTGAAACGACATATATTGATTTTGAAAAAAATGAAGAAAAAGTAGGTTTACTAGGGCGTTTGAAATACACCTTAAAGGGAGATAAACGTATCACATTTAACGAAATGGTCCGGCGGCCACATTTATCTAAAGATATTAATTGGAATGGTGGCGGATTTTTCAAATATATCCGTTTGGAATCTTACGAAGATACCTTGGATAATTTGGTCTTTACCGATCGGACACAAAATCAAGCAGACCTATTGCAAGATCCGACCCTTAAACAAGAGTATATGCTTAATTATATGCTCAACTTGGAAACCAAGGATTCCTTGCTAAATATCGCCAATTTTAACCAACCATTTGACTATCAAATGCGTATCACCCGCAACGGCGAAACTAAAACCGTTCCGGTGGATTTGGTAGAAACATTCAACTACCTTATTGGCTTGCAGGTGGAAAGTGTTCTCAAAATAGATAATATTTTGCGATTGGAGGGGCGTACCCGTACTGGGGAAAAGACCTTGGTTTTGTGGAGAGATACCACAAAAACAGATTACGAAGCCCTAAATAAGTGGTTCCAAGAACATTACGACAGTACAAAAACCTATGATTGGGACGTGATTTATGTAAATGGGGATAATAATTTGGAAAACGTCCGCACCGACAAAGAAACATGGAAAGTGCGCTCCTTGGAAAAAGAATTTTTGAAGCGTATGTTTGCTACGCAGGAAGCATAAATATGGCTAAAAGAAAAACGAATAAACAAAAAGTATCCCCCCGCTTTGAAGATTCTTTAATGCTTCATAAGTTTTTATTAAACTCCTTGGGATTTGCAGATTTTAGCAGTTTACGGGATACGCTTAAAGAAGCGCGAGAGGGGACGCAACCTGATGGTGTAAGTTATTTTTATAGTACCTTGGTTAATTCTTCCCATTTTCAACAAGCACGGGTGGATAAAGATATGCTCCTTGGGTATGATATGAATATTTTCCGCCATACCAAGGCCATACAGGGCAACCGTTCTGCCCCTATTTATTGGAAATACTTTCAATGGGCTTGTTTGCTGTTTGTAGAAATATATTTGGATAAACTATTTTCTAATAAGCAAGGGTTCCTTGATGAATTAAACGCTTTTAAGCACGAACACGCCGAATGGAACGAATTAGACGATTATACTGAGGCAGATTTACACAAAATAGCCATAGGCAATGCAACGGGCTCCGGCAAGACGCTGCTTATGCATATTAATATCTTACAGTATAGATATTATTTGGAAAAATTTAATTTACAAAATTCTATTAATAGAACCCTCTTAATTACCCCTAATGAGGGCCTGACCCGCCAACATTTGGCCAATTTGGAATTATCCCAAATAGAGGCAGAACCCTTTGACAAAACCGCAGGTGGCCTGTATGCAAAGGCAAAAGTACAAATTATAGACCTCAATAAAATAAAAGAAGAGGGGAAAGTAAAGACCGTTTCTGTGGATGCTTTTGAGAATAACAATTTGGTGCTTGTGGACGAAGTACATAAAGGCGCCAAAGGTGATGTGTGGAAAGATAATAGGGATAAATTATCCACAAATGGCTTTGCGTTTGAATACTCCGCCACCTTGGAGCAAGTGATACTATCCGCAACAAAAGATGATAAGCAAAACCTTACCAACGAATATGCCAAAAGTACCATTTTTTCTTACGCTTATAAATGGTTTTATACGGACGGCTATGGAAAGGATTACCGCATTTTGAACTTAGATAAAGAGCCAAACGAAAACGACCGAAAAGTGTACTTGACCGGGGCATTAGTAGGGTATTACCAGCAATTGCTGGTATGGAAAAATCCAACGCCGGAACGAACACAATTTAATATAGAAAAACCTTTGTGGGTGTTTGTAGGTGCTACCGTTA
This sequence comes from Candidatus Avelusimicrobium stercoris, assembly GCF_002437085.1. Taxonomy (NCBI): domain Bacteria; kingdom Pseudomonadati; phylum Elusimicrobiota; class Elusimicrobia; order Elusimicrobiales; family Elusimicrobiaceae; genus Candidatus Avelusimicrobium; species Candidatus Avelusimicrobium stercoris. The sequence continues at coordinate 40,677 of NZ_DJOA01000046.1, forward strand.
CGGGTAAAAGCAAACAGCAAGTGTCCGACGTGATAGAAATATTGCTTTTTATTAAAGATTTTGTTTCCAATAAAAAAATGGCTGTGGAATATTTGAATCGGCTGTTTGCGGGCGGTTTCTTGGATGAAAATGGAAAAAATGTTTTTTCTAATGCGTTTAATTTTATTAAAGAAAGAGGGGAAACTCTGTATGATGATATAATGCGGGATGTTTTCCATAGTTCCGTAGGCAGCGGTGTTTTGCACCTAAAGGATTTGCGGGGCGCTAATGGGGAAATAACCTTGCAAATAGGCGAAAATACTGCCTTTGGTTTAATTAATGTAGGGGATACGGCTTCTTTAATAAAACTGTGCCAACAGCACGAATTGCTGGTAAGTGAACAAAATTTCACCGGAGTAATGTTTGATTCTATCAAAGATTCTGCCTCCCCCCTGAACATACTAATCGGTTCAAAAAAATTTACCGAGGGGTGGGATTGTTATAGAGTCAGCACCATGGGTCTAATGAATGTGGGTGTGAGCGAAGGTTCGGAAATTATCCAACTTTTTGGGCGGGGCGTACGCTTAAAAGGATATAAAAATTGCCTAAAACGGTTTTCTTGTTTGGGGCCTATTGAGGGGAGATTTCCCAATAGAGATGTAATAAAATGTTTGGAAACGCTAAACATTTTTGGTATTCGTTCCAATTATATGGAAACTTTTAGAAAGACATTAAAAAACGAGGGAATGCCTACGGATAATAAAGTGGAATTGATTATCCCTTGTGTAAAAAAATTGCCAAATCAAAAATTAAAAGTAGTGCGGATTAAAGGTAATCAGAGTTTTAAGAAAAATGGCAAGCCCCCGGAGTTATCCTATCTGCCCTATTTTGAAAAACACAAGGTACAACTGGATTGGTACCCCAAAATACAAGCCATTAGTAGCGCTGACATTGAAAAAAATATAGGAAACAGAGCCTTAAAAAAAGAAACCCACTGCTTGCAGGCCAAACATTTAGCTTTTATGGATTGGGACAAATTGTATTTGGATTTACAAGATTATAAGACCGAAAAACAATGGTATAATTTAAAGTTAAGTGTAGCAAGCATAAAAGATTTATTTGAACATAATAATTGGTACGCTTTGTACATCCCCAAAGAGGCGCTAGACATTACCTCTTTTGCTGTATTTGAACAAGTGTATGCCATTTGCTTGGCATTACTAAAAAAATATTGCGATAGGTTTTACTCTTTTAAGGAAGCAGATTGGAAAAAGGATAAACTGGAATATTGTGAAATTTCCGCTGATGACCGCAATTTAATAGATGAATATGTGGTTTCAGTGCGGGAATCGGAGCAAGATATTATCTTACAGATAAAAAACTTGCAAAAATTAATAAAAGAGGGAAAATTACAAGACTTTGACCTTAATTTGATGAGTGCTCTGTACTTTGATAAACACTTGTATAACCCCATTTTTGCAAATAAACCAAACAATGCGACGGAAAATAAAGATTTGCTTTCTATCACCCCAGTTGCTCTTAATGAGGGAGAGCGGCGTTTGGTATGCAATTTAAGAGATTTTTGCCAAAAACAACCGTCCATACTCCAAGGTAAAGAAATATATTTATTAAGAAATCAAAGTAAAACGGGCTTTGGATTTTTTGAAGAGGGCGGATTCTTTCCTGATTTTATATTATGGGTGATGGATGGAGAGCAGCAGCATGTTGTATTTATAGACCCTAAAGGTATAAGAAACCTAGACGGCCTGTCTGACCCTAAAATTACCTTTTATAAGAGAATAAAAGAAATAGAGGCGAAGCTAGCAGACCGTTCTATTTCATTGGAAAGTATTATTGTTTCTGTCACACCCCATAATAATATTCCGTGGGCTATTGATATAACGGAGGAAACCCTTGAAGAAAACCACATTTTCTTTCAGAAAGAAGATGATAGGACCTATATAGAAAAAATCTTCAAACTTGTAGTCTAAAAACTGTAAATGTATAAAACTCCCCTAGGAGGTGTTCGTGTGCCTAGGGGAGTTTTGAACTTTATTTTTTACCGCAGTGGATAAACGGCGGGCGGTACTTTTTGATACGCGGGGTTCGGACTGCCGGTGGGGGAAGTGTGGGCGTTTGCGCAGAAGTTATACTTTCTCTCAAATAGCGCAAATCACACTTCACTTTGTCTTGAAAATCCTTCATTTCCTCTTTTTGTTCCTGCTTGAAGGCTGCCCACTCTTGTTGCAGTAGCAACACTTCGCCGTAGGGCGAAATTTGCCGTGCAGAACCCTTTTCCCCGTTATCTTTCCCGCTGTCCACGGGAGCACGCTGTTGGCCTTGCGTTGCGCCAGTATTAGCGGTAGGAAGTGGCACCGCGTGGGCCAGCATAAAGGCCATATCTTCTTTGGCTTTATCCAAATTATGTTTCAACTCGTAATTAGCACTTTGCATTTGCAGATACTCTTCCCACGCGGGTTGTTTGACCCAATATTTCCTTGTCAAAAACATTACTCCCATACCGATAGCAAAACCGTATAAACACCATAACCAAATATTTGCCATATTAATCCTCGCTCTTGGGGGCGTCCGGTAAGGCTACGGCAGTCGTTTCGTCCTCTAAATAAGGTTTTACAGAGTTTTTGTGATTAATGCCCAGCCTTTCCAAATGCTCCGCCGCCCGAATAATGCCTTGCTTGCCTTGCAAAGCCGTATTGGCATCTTCATAGGCTTTATCAGCCGAGTTTAAGGCGTTTTTAATCCCGTCCATACGCTCCAAAAAGCGAAGTACCCGGGTGTGCATATCTGCCCCTGTTTTTAAGATGTCGTCCAACATTTTGCTGGTGCGTTCCA